>JAOZMR010000281.1 GCA_029934215.1 Pontiellaceae bacterium
TCCATCCAATCTTCCTTGCCTCAAGCTTGGTTGATTATACCTCGGGTGCTTCATTTTTTTCGCTCCACCACAAGAACGAAGCGTCTCGTGATGGCCAGGAATTTGTTCTACCGGTTTTATCCTATTCCGGTTATTTGATCCGAGGAGAGGTAGGCCCTCACAGGTTCCCAGGATACCCCAATATGTGTCTGCCCTACTCGTAGATCCCGGTCTGGTCGCACGATCCATAGTCAAATCGTTTCGCGCGATGTTGTCCCCCCTTTCACGAGCAGGAAGACCCTGACAGTCAACGAAATTTCGGGATTCAGTCATACAGCTTTCACACTCGCTCCATACGCTTCGTGCCGTCTTTACAGAACGACTACGCAATGTTCGCTTCCGGTTGGTGACCAACCTTTTCCGTGCGGGAGTGGTTACCCGCTGGGTATCAATTATATCTTTCATTATGTTTACGGTTTCATTTTTCCCGACATACTGGACTTATCCTGTCGCGACGTGTAGATTCGTGGATGAACCGGCAAGATGCCGCTTCTACGGGTATGCGTGCGAGCGTCTCGCTCACAGGAACAGCAAGCGGGACGCTTGCTCCGGTGCGCCTTCGAGCACGCAAAATGAACTGGCGAAAGTCTAGTCCGGCTGAAGTTGTTATGCCAATTGCGTCGTGGTGACGCGGGGTGGAGAGCAACAGGAAGCGGATGGAAACAAAGGTTTCACAAAAAAACAGCCCCGCCCATTACATCTCAAGAAGAAACAACTTGCCGTAAAACGAGAGACTGCATATTATCCAAGCTTCTTTCGGGGCGGTAGCTCAATTGGTAGAGCGCCACGTTCGCAACGTGGAGGTCGGGAGTTCGATCCTCCTCCGCTCCATTCCACTAATCAATCAGTTCAATCTACTCATATGAAATTACGCACTCTACTCATTATCATTCTCCACGTTCTCATCGCACCACTTTATGGCATGAGCTCAGAAAACAATCCTGCATTAAAAAGCACGCCAACGCTCACACTGGAACTTGCCACACGGATGGTGGAGGTGGCAGCTCGCTACGCAGAGGAACTCCATCACACCGTCGGCATAATCATCATTGGAACAGATGGATTCCCTCTCGTTCTGCGTCGCCACGAAGAAACCCCTGGAATCGTTTACGAGCAAACTCTAAAAAGCGCACGAAGCGCCTGGGTTAGCAAAAAAGAGACGGAATCCAGTTTTCCTATCATAATCGATGGTCAACGCCTCGGCGGCATTGGAGTGGGTGGCGCAACCCAAAGCATAAACAAGCAAATTGGCACTGAGGCACTCTCCGTTTTTCACGAGACTGTTGCAAAGAAAAGCCCGGTTCTCAGCGCGAACAAAGAGCTTCTAAAAATCATTCTCTATGTCCGGCGCAGCGAAATGCTCGAAACCACCGACTTCTACAGCAATACAATCGGTCTCCACCAACGGTCTTCATCCAATTTGACATGGAATGAATTTGAAGCAGGAAGTGTAACTCTCTGCCTACATGTGAAAGACAAAAACTCCTCACGGGAAAAAGCAACAAACATTGCTCTGTACAGCGGAACTCGTGAAGACGTGAAAGCTCTACACGCTCGACTCATCGATCAAGGATACAGCGTGACGAGCGACATCAACCCGAAACGAGACAAAACGATGGGCCGGCTTCAAGAGAAAGCAACGATGACCACCTTCTGGATTAAAGACCCAGCCGGAAACACGGTTCAGCTCGAATCGCTTCGCACAAACTAATGTGCTTATAAAACGTCGGAGATGTGTTTGACTCCGGTAAGGATCATCAGCAGGCGATCCACGCCTAAAGCAACACCGGAGGCAGATGGCATTGTTTCCAATGCTTGGATAAATTCCTCGTCGAGGGGATAAACCACTTTACCAAGCGCCCGTCTCTGTTTCCCACAAGACTCGAACCGATCCCGTTGTTCAACGGGGTCGGTGAGTTCGCTGTACGCGTTGGCAATCTCGATGCCGTCAAGATACAGTTCCCACCGCTCTGCGATTTTTGGATCTCCACGCTTCAATCGTGCAAGCGCGCAAAGCTTAGCCGGATAATCCTTCAGCACGACTGGGCAATTTCTCGGAAGCGCCGGCTCCACCTTTTCGAGCAGATCCAAGTCAAAGCGATCCGCATCGAATTCCTCGACAGGATTCCATCCAGCAAACTCCTCGAACACCTCTGCAATCGTCCAAATCTTCCAACCCTTGGAAAAAGCGCGAGGAACATCGCCTCTACAGTTCACAACCTCTGCCAGAAGATTTTGCGTATCAACAAGCGCTGTGCCGTAGTCGCTATCAACGCGATACCACTCGAGCATCGTATACTCTGGATTGTGAAGCCGTCCCTTTTCGCCTAGCCGAAAGCACTTCCCAATTTCAAATATTTTTTCGGCTCCACGTGCGAGCAGTTTCTTGTGAGACATTTCGGGGGATGTGCGAAGAAAACCGTCGCCGGCAGCGATGGCATCGATATGCAATTCCATGCAGGGTGTTTTCAGGATGAGCGGCGTTTCCACCTCACGAAAACCCTCACTCCGAAAAAACGCCCGCACAGCTTGCATCAGAGAGTCTCTACTGTACAGACTCGTCATTACCCTTTAGAAACACGGTCGGCATACGCGCCGGTTCGGGTATCGATGCGAATGATGTCGCCTTCATTAATGAAAATCGGCACAGCAATTTCGTAGCCATTATCAATCTTTGCAGGCTTGTTGCAATTCGTCGTCGTATCACCGCGAGCTCCTGGCTCGGTATCGGTAATTTCTTTTTCAACAAAATTCGGGAGCGTCAAATCCAGGGCCTTTTCGTTGTGGAAAAGTATCTCCACCTGCATATCTTCGACGATGAAATATTGATTATCGCCCAATTGCTCCGTAGAAAGATGGATTTCCTCGTAGGTTGAATTGTCAGAAAAAACGAAATCGTCGCCTGCCTGATAGGAAAAAGTGAAGTCTCGGGATTCGAGAGACGCCTTTTTGACCTTCTCGACCGAGCGATAGCTTTTATCGAAGCTGTTTCCTGTGCTCAGGTTTCGGATTTTACAGCGGTAGATGGACTGACCTTTACCTGGTTTAGAAAACTGGAAATCCGTGATCACGCAAGGGTCGCCGTCGATTTCGATTTTCAGTCCTTTTTTCAAATCGGATGCATTGTACATATTATTTCTCCTCAAAAAATGAAAGAAGAGTATGCAGAAAATACCGAACAATGCCAAGCGCCATCTTTGTTGATGCAGCTCGATCACCAAAAACCTCACGAACTCACTCACGATCGCGAGTACATTCGTGAGGTTGAGTGCTCACAATTAGTAGTCCATCCCGTAAGTTCTGCTATTGTTTTCGGCAATTCATGTTCGTTACA
>JAOZMR010000282.1 GCA_029934215.1 Pontiellaceae bacterium
ATGCGATCAAGAAAAAGACCAGCTCGAAGAAAATGAGGATAGGTCTGAAAAAATGCACGAGTGGTGCAAACGCAATCGGCATAAACCGATGGCGTGGCAACATAAGAAACTCTGCGAGAAATTGCAGGGACACTATGGATACTATGGAATAACGACAAACTCGGAATCAATAGGGATATTTCGACACCAAAGCCTTCGCATTTGGCGATATTGGCTCAATCGTCGATCCCGAAAACGAGATGGGATGAGTTGGAAACGCTTCAGAGCAATACTGAAAGGAGCGTATCCCGTACCCAACGCACATGTCGTCCACAAAGTGAACAGGAACCATCAGCAATGTCTAGACGTTTAGCAAAGTACTGGCATCGAGGAACCGGATGCATCAATCGTGCTCGTCCGGATCTGTGGGGGAGCCCTTCAGGCAACTGGGGGCTCTACCCGGAAATCTGCGCGAATGAATGTGAAACTCGTCAGGAAGTAAAAGGTGGGTAGGCTGGAAAGCCTGCCCCACATGTGGAGCAGGCTTTCTTGCCTGCTCTGCGGAGAATGAGGTTTGGTTATGAATATGAAGTTTTTTGAGAATGGGGTTGCTCGGATGTCGCTGTTTGCGGGCGTTGCGGTCTGCTTGGGCGTGGGGCTTGCGTTTTGTTTGTCACGAGGGGCTGGAGATGCGCAGGAGCCGAGTGTTTCTGAAATGTCGTCGGTTGTTTCGTCTCCGTTGCCGAAGGAGAGTGTGGTGAGGTCGATGGAGGGTGTGAGTCAAGAACGGGCGAGTGCGGTTGTTTCTGGTTCTTTGAATTCGTCGAGTCCTCAGAGTCGGTCTGCGGTGGGGCGTTCGTCGATGTCGGCTCGCGTTGCTGTGGATATGCGTGATGAAGCGTCTGTGGCTGATGCGATTCCGCCGAGGGCGGGGCGTTCTGCAGTTCGGTCTGGGGCGCGGACGCTGGGTTCTCAAGTGGATCAACAGCAGGGTTCTTCGCAGGTTGTGCGGAGGAGTAACGATCGGGCGGCTAATGATCCTGTTTGGTTTCGATCCAATGATGTTCGGTCTCAGCCTGTTGTCGAGACATCGGAGGAGGTTGCAGAGGATGTTTCGTCGAATGAGTTAGTTTCGAATGAGAACGAGAATGATGATGCGGTTTCTGATGGTGAATCGGAGGATGATGTTGAGGCTGAAGAGGAGATGATTGTTCCGACGGTGAATGTGGTGCAGTTGGCTCACGAGTGGTCGGATGGTGAGATGCAGGTGAGTTTTGCGATTTTTCCAGATGAGGATGATTCGACGGCGGTGCCGAATGGCTTGATTGTTTCGCAGCCAATTCCAGATGGCTGGGAGGTGATGGAGGCGGTTCCGCAAATTGAGGTGATTGATGGTGATCCGCGTACGGCGAAGTGGCTGCTGGTGGGTGAGGCGGCGGAGGGCGGTTCGATTTATTCGATGTCGATTCGTGCGTCGGAGGAGGAGTCGCTGGGCTGGAATGATGCGGGTGCGTGGTACACGTATCGTCAGGCGGATGGCGAGTGCGTGGATGTGAAGGTGATTCCCTATGAGGAGAGCGATATTCAGCCGGAGGAGAGTGATTGAACCGCAGAATGTCGAATATCGAACAAGGAATGTCGAAGGGGAGATTTTATGAGTGTAGGGCAAGCGTCTCGCTTGCCTTTCCAAGGATTGGAAGATTAGGAGATTGTTATGAGTAAAATGGGTTTTTTGAGAGCGGGGTTGGTTTGCGGTGCGCTGTTTTGTGGCTCGTCGGTTTTTGGGTTGCAGTTGGAGGAGTCGCGCCGTTGCTGGTTGGGCGAGTCGGAGAAACTGCCAACGGTTTCTTCGGTTCGGGTGGATGCGAAGTCGGGCGATGATGATGTTGTTGCTCCGTTTGATCTGACATTTCCGAGCTTGCTTGCTGCGGAGGTTGAAACGGATCAGGGTTCGTTTTCTCGTTTTTCGATTCCTTCGGTGGGTGTTTCTGCTGTGGCTGGGTCTCCAAATATGCCGGTGTATCGTAAGGAATTGCTGTTGGATTTGGAGGGGTCGTATGAGTGCCGGGCGACGGTTCTTGAGGAGCAGGTCTGGTCGTTGCGGGATGTTGGGTTGCCGTTGATGCCGATTCCGGTTTTGCGGGCGGTTCCAAAGGTTCCGGGCGCGATGGAGATGGCTTCTTTGTCGATGAATCCGGCGGCGTATACGGATGGTTCTGAGCAATCGGTGGCGCGGCTTGTGAAGGTTGGGGCTGTTCAGGGGAAAATGCTTTTCTTGCTGGAGGTTTGTCCGGCGGGTTGGAATGCGGATGACGATTCGGTTGTGCTTCGTAAGCGGATGTCGGTTGAGGTTGTTCGTGTGGATGCGCTGGGCATTTCTTCAAAACGTACAAAAGGCGGCGGCGGGTCTGTTTCGAATCGTTTGTTGGTGGTTGCTGCGGATGGCCTGGTTTCTTCTTTGGATGGTTTTGTAGTCCATAAGGAGGCGCGGGGTTGGACGGTGGATGTGGTCAGCGCAAGCGATGCGGGGTCGACTCGTGATGCGATTCGGGCGCATATTCAGGGTCGGTATATTCGAGAGGATCTTTGTCCGTCGCATTTGTTGCTGGTTGGCGATAGCGATACTATTCCTGTTTGGACAGGAGTGGGGGCGTATACGCCGGATACTGATCTTTATTATGCTTGTATGGACGGGGTGTTCGATTGGTTGCCGGATATGGCGATTGCTCGTTTTCCGGTTCGCACGTCGGCGCAGTTGAGTAATCTGGTTCAGAAGGTGATTTCGTATGAAACCTCTGTAACCGAGCTTTCATCGTTTGTTTCGAATGCCGCTTTTGCGGCTTCTTCGGATAGTTATTCGGTTACAGAGGGCACGCATAATGCCGTGATTGCACGGCATTTCGATCCGCATGGGTATGCCTCGGATCGTTTGTTCAGTTATACGCAGGGCGCGGGGACGACGGAGGTGTTAAGTGCTTTGAATGATGGGCGGAGTTTTGTGACGTATTCGGGTCACGGATACGCCCATAAGTGGCGTGGTCCTGCCATTGAAATATCCGATGTCCATTCGCTGACGAATCATGATCAATGCTCGTTTGTTGCGAGCTTCGCTTGCGATACCGGTTCGTTTGCGACGTTGGACGAGTGCTTTGCGGAGGCGTGGCTTCGCACAGGAGCTTCTGTCGGCGGCGTTGCGGTTTGGTCGTCCTCGGAAGATTCTTATTGGACGGAAGACGATATCTTGGAAAAGAGTTTGTACGATGCGTTGTTTATCGATCAGAAAACGGTTTTAGGCGATTTGACGCTTCAGGTCAAGCGACGTTATTTGGCTCTTCACGAATGTGCGTTTTTTAGAGGCTTTTTCTCGTGGATAGATTC
>JAOZMR010000283.1 GCA_029934215.1 Pontiellaceae bacterium
CCTTTTGCAGATCTGAGCGGTTCCATTAACATAAAACGCTTTTCAGATAGGGTCTGACTAGAAGGAAAGCCCGCAGACGCTCACAGGCGGAACGAACTCCCTCCGCCTCCGGCGGCGATTTTTTTAGGCGAGCGGGGTTTTGCTTTTCTTGAGCAAGTTTTGTTGTGAAAATATAAGGAGAAGATGTTTTGAAATATAGAGTATTTAGTTATCCGATTCCATGCGAAGAGGGGATGGCATTTCCGAATGGAGATTTCCGATTTCCGATTGAAAGAAAAGGGTTCCAACCCTTGGAAGTCTAATTCTTCAAAAATCGGCAATCGGCAATTTTCAATCGGCAATGCCTCCCCCATCGGCTGTTCCCTCTAGCGCTGAAAGCGAAGCGATAAATAATTTTTGTATCCAAAAATAGTGACGAAGGAACGTTTCACCGGGTGGTGAAAAAAGTGGTGAATCGGTACGGATAATCGGTGCAGGAAATGAGATTTTTCACCACCCGCTGCGCTAGAGGAACTTCGGAGGTGTACAGAGGAGAGGGCGAGTTTGAATGGCTAATAACCAATATCGAATAACGAATAACAAATAACCAATATCGAATAACAAACATCGAATGGAGATCGGAATTGCATTGTAAAACAGAAGTGACGATGCTATTTAACAATCATGATTAAACGTATAGCAGAGAAAAATGTGGCAGCTATGGCAGAGCAGTTTCCTGCCGTGCTTCTTCTGGGGCCACGCCAGTGCGGTAAGACGACGCTGGCGAAAGGCGTTCTGGATGGAATATATTTCGATCTGGAAAAGCCATCAGATTACGAGATGTTTGCCGTAGATTCCGAGCTTGTTTTGGGTCGCTTTGACGAGTCTCTTATTCTGGATGAAGCGCAGGAGCTTCCGTCCCTTTTTTCTGTTTTACGATCGGTCATTGATGAGGATAGAAAACAGAACGGTCGTTTTTATCTGCTGGGTTCTGTCAATCCCGCATTGATCCGACAGGTTTCAGAAAGTCTTGCCGGACGGGTCGGGATGGTGGAGTTGACGCCGTTCCTCTATTCTGAAACTGCGTCGCTTGAGCTTGCGGAGTGCTGGTTGCGCGGCGGTTATCCCGAAGTGGCGTTTGAGTCCGTTGTCGATCGTCGCACACGCTGGCTCGAACAGTATATTCAGGCTCTTGTCCAACGCGATCTGGCGGGGTATGGACTGAAGACCTCGCCGCAGGAGATGCGCCGCTTTCTCGGAATGTTGGCGCATGTTCACGGCGGACTCCTGAACGCATCTGAGTTGGGACGCTCCTTGAGCGTAACCTATCACACCGTCGGAAGTCATCTGGACATTTTGGAGGGGCATTTTTTGATTCGTCGGCTGCAACCTTGGCATTCAAATATGGGAAAACGCCTTGTTAAATCCCCAAAACTGTATGTGCGGGACTGCGGAGTGTTGCACTATCTGCTAGGTATTCGAACGGAGCGCGACCTTCTTCAGTCGCCTTGGCGGGGTGCAAGCTGGGAAGGGTTTCTTATTGAGCAAATCATCGCTCTGGAGCAACTTTTCTATACAGGCAGTCAATTCTGGTTCTACCGGACGCAGGCTGGCGCGGAGATTGATCTTGTTGTCGAACGCGGCGGAGAGCGAATTGGCTTTGAGTTCAAGTGCGGTGCTTCAGTGTCTCGCGGCGATGCATCGGGTCTTAAAGCCGGAATAGACGATGGGGTTGTTTCGCGCGGATATATTATCTATGCCGGAAAGCGAAGCTACCCCATTGCCGAGAACATTGAAGCCCTGCCAGCCGAGCTTCTTCTTTCTCAATATCAGAATATGACCGCAAAGACGCAAAGAAAAGACAAGGTGATATGAAGGGGAGTTCAGACGGGATTACAGGATTGACTGGATGGGAAAAAGAAAATCATGTTCATCCTGTAACCCTGTAAAAATAATGCATATAAATTCATCTGGATAAAAAAATAGTTCACCGAATAACAAATACCGAATAACAAATATCAAATAACCAATAACGAAAAGAGTCACTATGAAGATCTATGTAAAATTCGGGAAAGCCCATGTGGGTCCACTTTCTCCTCAGGAGGTGGCGGATAAAGTGGTTTCCGGCGAGATTCCTCTCTCCGCCAAAATGTTCAGCAAGGAACTGGGCGGAAAATGGATAAAACTCAAAGGTCATCCGGCACTACCATTTCCTGAAGGTCATTCGGCTGGAAATAGAAAAAGTCGGAATATCATTCTTCTTATCGTTCTGTTGCTTCTCTGCGGCAGTGCTGCGAGAACCGTCACGTATCTGATGCGAGAAAAATCAAGCGATAAAGCATTAGCGTCCGTAGCGAAACGAATGGAGTCCGCCGTCGGATTGGTCGTGGCTGAAAAACGGGGAGATACCGGATGGGTTCGTCATTCCTTTGCAACCGCGTGGGCGTGGAAAAAGGATATATTTCTCACGAACGCGCATGTTGTGGAGGGCGCCGAGCATTATATGAAAAACGGCTTTCGGATCTACGTTGTGTTGAATCAGAGTCCATCGGAACGGTTCTATGTGACCGGCCTTTCAAAACACCCGCATTATCGCCCCGACTCGGTTTCATCGAACGGGAAAGAGGTTCCTTTCTCCTACGATGTCGGTGCGCTTCAGATTGAAGGCACATTGCCCACTCGATTCAAGCTTGCAGACAAAAGTACGCTCCACAGTTTGAAAGCAGGCGAACGGGTGGCGTATCTTGGATTTCCTATGGAAAACCTGGTGAACAACGGTGTGGATGTGGATAGCCCCATTGCCAATATGCAGTCAGGAATCATCACAGCGGTCAGCGACTTCGACCAGGGCGACAGCGGCCCGAAAAACAATCTTCTGATCCGGCATAATATGGGGTGTACAGGCGGCGCGAGCGGAAGTCCCATTTTCAATAGAGATGGAGACGTGGTCGCGATTCTTAATGCGATAAATATGACGGGACAGATTGTCGGGGTGAATGAAGCGGGCGAACCGATTGTTGCGCGCGCTCCCTCCGCCGTCATGATCAACTTCGCGCAGCGAGTGGATCTCATCTTCGACTTGCCGCAACCCAGCTCGGCGATACCGGAACTGGAGAATATCGAATAAGGAATATCGAATATTGAAGGGGAGAGTTTTAACCACAAAAAGCACAAGAAATCACAAAAAGGATATCGGATCAGCAAATCCCCTCTTGGGAGGGGTGCCCGTAGGGCGAGGTAGGTTCTTCCGGCGGAAACGGTGCGGAACGGTTTTTTTTACCACCCGCTACGCTAGAGGAACTTCGGAGGAAGTCAGAGAAGAGAGTTTGAATAATGAATGATAATAAA
>JAOZMR010000284.1 GCA_029934215.1 Pontiellaceae bacterium
CGTTCCAGCCCAACAGGTAACGCATATTTTTCAGAAATTATCTAACGGATTCAGGTGGATGATATTTTCCATCTGATCGGTTGCATTTTCATACGAATGATCAAATGTAGAAAAGTACGAGCTATATTGGAGTAAAAAATTATCGAAAACACACTTGCAGATGCTGTCAAAACTTCGTTTTATTTCAGCTCCATTATCACTCACCGACACAACCGAAAAATTAAACCGCATTACAAGCAGAGAATTTTTCTCTGGCGTTGGATTTTCACCGATATAGGTTCCACCGAAAAGTTCTTCGAAACGATCTTTCCGTCCTATGTCGTAATAGCACTCCAAAATAGAACACCAAAGCGTTTTACCGAATCGGCGAGGACGCAAATAGACAGGAGCTTTGTATTCTTCGAGCGTTTCTATGTATTTTGTTTTATCGACAAAATAGCAATTGCGTTCGCGGATTTCTTCCAAATTGGCAATTGCATACGGGATTCGTTTTTTTACACTTAAATCAGGATTCATGCGAAAACACTATTTACAAACACGGTGGATTTGAAAGCGCAAAGATTTGGGGATTTGGGGTTTTTGGAGGTGGAGAATTGGAGTGATGGAATGTTGAGGGAGAACGGGGAAATTGGAGTTCTTGATTGGTGAAATCTGGAACGATGCAAACTTTATAGGACGCCCCACATCTAACACTTCCAATGTTTGGAACCTTTTTCTCCCAATCGGCAATGCCTCTCCCTTCGACATTCGAAATTCCTTGTTCAAGATTCGATATTCATCTCCGACCGATTTTCCATCACGCCTCGAATTGCATCGGCGAGCTCTTGGCTCTGAAATGGTTTTTTGACGAAGTTTGTGTGCGGCTGCTTTCCTAGTCGGTCCATTATTTGTCTGCGAGGATAGCCACTCATAAATAAAACGGGGAGCTTTGGGTTGATGTGTCTAATGCGCAAGGCCGCCTCTAGTCCGTTGAGACGAGGCATGTTGATGTCAATTAACAAAACAGAGATCTCTTCCGAGTGCTCAATATATTGTTCGACCACTTCTTCCCCGTCTTCTGCAGCAATCACTCGAAAACCGATGCGTTCTAGTAGTGTGGCCGTGATGTCTCGGATCGCTTCTTCATCATCGGCTATCAGAACGGTTCCGTAACCACTCCATCCTTCGGTCGATTTCGGCGAGTTTTCCTCGGTGCGTACGATCTCTTCTTCGACGGGGAAATAGATGCAGAAAACGGTTCCTTCCCCGACTTTGCTTTTCACATCGACAACACCGTTGTGGCGCTGTACTGCGTTCAGGAGAGATGCTAGCCCGAGGCCGCGCCCTGTCACTTTGGTGGTGAATTGCGGTTCAAACATTTTCTGAAGTGTCTCTTCGCTCATCCCGCGACCGGTATCTGAGACTTCTAGGAGAACGTGTGGTCCCTCAAGAATGGCTCCGGATGAAAAGACGTTTTTTAAGTCTCCTTGTCTGAGGTTCACTTCATGGATACTGATTGCTATTACTCCGGATTGATCACCTATCGCCTCAGAGGCATTGGTGATCAGGTTCATCGCAACCTGTCTGAGTTGAGAAATGTCGCCTCGAACTGGTCGTAGATTCTCGCCTAAGGAGTATTGGAGTTTCACTTTTTTCGAGATCGAAACGCTAAGCAATGCTCCCATCTCTTTTACGACAGAGCTGAGGTCGATGTTGTCGACGACTACGGTTGTTTTCCCTGTATAAACGAGCATTTGATTTGCCAGCTCTGCGGCGCGCAGGCTTGTTCGTTTAATCTCATCAAGCGCTCCATCATCGGAACCACCGCAGTCGAGCAATGCGAGTTCTGCGTTTCCTAGCACGACTGTCATCAGATTATTAAAATCGTGCGCAATGCTACTGGCAAGTAGACCAAGCCCTGCCATTTTTTGGCTGTCTTGAAATTTCCGTTCTAGGATGCGCATGCTTTCTTCAAGGTGTTTGTTTTGGGTGACATCACGAATGGACCCGCTTAGCGAGATTGCGTCGCCGTCGGAGTTGTAGCTCACATGTAGCAGGTCGTTTATGAAGCAGTAATGTCCGTCTTTTCGTCGAAACCGAAGATCAACGTTGCCAATCCATTCGCGGTCTTTGGTTCGGTGGCGCAAGGTTTTGATTCGTTGCAATATGTTGTCTTTATCGTCTGAGTGGACTCGTTCTATGAGGCCGTTCGGTCCCAATTCATCCAGTTCGCTAGGCGAAAAACCTGTCAGGCTGAGACAGGCAGGACTCAGGTGGTTAAATTGTTTGGTTTTGAGATCGAAGCTATAAATCACCTCTCTGGAGTGGTGCAGAATGTCCTTGAGGCGCGCCGAGAAGATTTGCGAATCTGACACGCTTTTGCGCAAACGTGCGTTTCTGCGCAGATGCATAATGAGCCAAACAAGTGCAGCGCCGCAAACAAATGTCCAAAGAGCCGCATAACGCAACGCAACATCATCGCAAAAAAGCGATAATGTCCCCAGCTCTGCTATTGTGTTCAGGGTGAGACTCAGGTTTCCCCCTTTTTTGATTGCTGATCCAGCATGGGTTGAACGTGTTGTTCGTAGCATGTTGGACAGATTGAATGGCTGAATTCAACATCTGCATTTTTGGATATATAGATATCCACTTTTTCCCAGTAGTCTTCATCGTTCCGTATTTTATTACAATAGGAACAGATGGGTAGAAGGCCTTGCAGGCGTTTGACATCCTCAAGAGCCTCTTCGAGCAGGGTTACTTTTTGATGGAGTAACCGCTCTAGCCCAAGCACCCGAACCCCCACATCAATCCGCTGACGCAGTTCGCGGGCAACAAATGGTTTTGTGACATAATCATCCGCTCCAGCGCTTAGCCCCTCTACAACATTATCAATCCCTTGACGCGCGGTAAGGAGGATTAGGTAAAAGCTCTGTTCTGGGAATTTTTCTCGGATGCGACGACAAAGCTCCGTTCCTTCGACGCTAGGCATCATCCAGTCCAGAATACAGAGTCGAGGCGGCTCTGTCTCTGAAAGGCGATCCAATACCTTCTGACCATCCGTAAACGATTCCACGTCAAAACCCCACTCGCTAAGAACCTTTTCGAGCCGTAACCGGTCCACTTTTCCATCTTCTGCAACCAAAATTCGCATAAATACTCCTCTGTAAAAGCGTGGAGTTTAAACTAAGCTCAGATATTCACAAGCCGGATTTTTATATTGAATGCTCCTTGGGTGCAGATCAAAAACGTGGGTCTCATGACTTAAGCCACCAGCTCTTTCAAGACTTTTTGGTTCCGATCTACCCAATAACCGTCAAACGTATCCCCAATGACCGCACA
>JAOZMR010000285.1 GCA_029934215.1 Pontiellaceae bacterium
ACGGACGATCGAAATGCGCCGCGCACGATCGATGTCGATATCCTTTTTGTGGGCGAGGAGGTTGTGGATAGCGAAAACCTGCAGATCCCGCATCCACGCTGGTCAGACCGCAGCTTTGTTGTCGAACCGCTAGCAGAAGTACGCCCCAATTTGATACTTCCAGACTCTGGAAATCCCGTTCTGGAGATTTTTGAACAGATGCCTGCGAGTGAAGATGTTTGCTTATATGTAGAAAAAAAGGAGTGGATGATATGAGAATTTGGAAATGGAAATGGAGCCGTAAAGATGAGGAGCTTAACCCAGCGCCCAAGCCCGTGCCCAAGCCCGCGATCCCCGCGGTCCCGAAGAATCCCTGGCGCGTCGCACTTTTTGGTGATATTCATTCGAATATAGAGGCGTTGGACGCTGTACTTGCCGATGCGAGAGGGCAGGGGGTCGGTCGATTTGTTTGCACGGGCGATATCGTGGGCTACGCAGCGAATCCGTCGGAATGCTTGGACGTTGTGCGTGAACTGAATTGTCCGGTCGTCTTGGGTAATCACGATTTCTATGCCGCGACAGATGCGAGTTTAAAGGATTTCACGCTCAATGCGATGAACGCAGTGATATGGACTCGCGAACATCTCTCGTTAGAGGAGAAAACATGGCTGCAAGAACTCCCACAAACGCTCGACCTCGAAAGCATGAAGCTCGAAACTCGAAACCTGAAATTAGTGCATAGCACAATAATCGATCCGATGCGCTGGCGCTATATGATGAAAACAGAAAAAGCATTACCCGCGCTTCAAGCACAAGAACCAGCGATCGTGTTCTTTGGTCACACACATGTCCCATCGCTCTATTCCTACAATCCAGAAACCGAAGAATTGCAAGATCATTTTCCTTTGCGGGAGGGGGTGCACGAACTCAAAGAAGGCTGGAAACACCTCGTCAACCCAGGAAGCGTCGGGCAGCCTCGCGACCGAGATACCCGTGCGTGCTATGCCATTTTTGACTCAAGAAGTCGAACGGTCGAGATCCGTCGTGTGGATTATGCGATTGAAAAAACACAGGAAAAAATCGAAAAAGCCGAGCTTCCTTATCGAAATTCCGACCGCCTTTCCATGGGGCGCTGAGGCGGTTTATCAGATCATTTCGCGGTAAAAGGCATCATGAGAAGAAAATTCTTGGCCCGTTTCCAAACCTTGAAACTTGCTATCTTTCCAATAGCTCGGTAACGTCCTTAACTTATGGGTTACGAAGTTTTAGCACGAAAATGGCGTCCGCAGGTTTTTGCGGATGTAGTGGGTCAGGATCATGTGATCCAGACTCTGCACAATGCAATCAAAACAGAACGCTTGGCGCATGCCTATCTGTTTGTTGGACCGCGTGGAACCGGTAAAACCACGACAGCGCGTATTCTGGCGAAGGCACTCAATTGTCAAAATCGTACAGGAGCCGAACCGTGCGACGAGTGCGAATCCTGTAAGGAGATTGTCAGCGGAAGCAGCCTGGACGTGATCGAGATCGACGGTGCCTCGAACCGAGGAATCGCCGACGTGCAGGAACTTCGCGATAATGTCCGATACGCTCCCGTGCGTGGCCCCTTCAAAATCTATATCATCGACGAAGTACACATGCTCACACGAGAAGCATTTAATGCGATTCTCAAAACCCTCGAAGAACCACCTGCCCATGTGAAATTTTTCTTCGCAACGACCGAGCCTCAAAAAGTTCTCACAACCATCCTCTCTCGCTGTCAGCGTTTCGATCTGCGGCGCATATCGGTCGCAGATATCACGTTCCAGCTGAAAAAAATCGCGCGAGCGGAAGAACTCACCGTCAGTGAAGATGCCTTACTCGCGATCGCCCGCGGTGCCGAAGGCGGTCTGCGCGATGCCGAAAGCGCGATGGATCAGCTGGTTTCCTTTCGAGGAAAAACAATAGAAGAAGCCGATGTGCTTTCAGTGTTTGGTCTCATCAGCCGCGAACAGCTCGAAGGAATCGCCGGCGGAATCCTCTCCGGCGATATCCCAACGATCATTCAGGCGACCGCAGAAATCGACAAAAGCGGAAAAGATATGCAACGAGTCGTTCTTGAACTGCTCGACCACTTCCGCAACCTGCTAATCGTCTTGCACGCCGGAGAAAAAACCGATGCGTTTGATCTCCCAGAAGCTCAAATTGAGACCCTGAAAGCACAGGCGGCCAAAAGCACGGATGGGCGATTACTACGAATTGTCGATCTACTGATCGATGCGGATAGTCGCATGCGCTACGCCCTTTCCAAACGAACACTTCTCGAAGCCGCGCTCATCCGAGCATCGCGTGCCGCCACCGTCGCAACAATCGACGAACTCATGAAACAAGTTGCCGCGCTAAAAAGCAGATCTGTTCCAACCACCGCTGATGCCCCAGCAGAAAGCGGCGTAAAAAAAAAGCCATCTAACGAACTAAATCGCCTCAAAGAGGGGTGGTCGAAACGGATCGAACAATTCATTAAAGGCGCACCACAAGCAAAACCATACCTGATGGATACAGTTCCACTACGTGTTACGGAAACCCACGTAACCATAGGGATTGATCCAGAATTCGCGTCGGAAAAAGAAAGTCTAGAAAATCAGCGAACCATCGTTTTCATTCAGAAAACGCTAACAGACTTCCTAGAACGCCCCGTCTCCATCGACTTCGAAATGCTCAGTGCAAAACCAGCACCAAAGCCGATGTCTAACGGAGCACCGGACAAAAAACAATATTACGAAAACCCTGCCGTCAGAAGCGTCCTCGAGGCATTCAGCGGCGATATCGAAACTGTACGAAAATAGAAGAATGGAATAATTCCATTTAAAGGAGAGCCACCATGGACATGATGAAAATGATGAAGCAGGCGACAGCTATGCAAAAAGACATAAAAAAGAAACAGAAAGCTCTAGCTAAACAGGAAGTGAAGTTTTCGAGCAAAGGAGACGCGGTAAAAGTCACAGCGACATGCGACATAAAGATTAAGACGCTGGAGATATCTCCTGAAATAGTAAATCCTGATGAAATAAGAAAGCTTGAAAGTGCAGTTTTTGATGCAGTGAGAGGTGCGTTAACCATGGCGCAACGAGTTGCAGAAAAGGAAATGAAAAGCATCACCGCCGGAATAAACCTGCCATTTTAGGGGATTGGAGATGTGGAGAGATGGAGAATTGGAGAGATGGAGTTGTGGAGAATTGGAGTGGGGGAGTGATGGAGAGATGGAGTTGTGGAGAATTGGAGTGGGGGAGTGATGGAGAGATGGAGTTGTGGAGAATTGGAGTGGGGGAGTGATGGAGA
>JAOZMR010000060.1 GCA_029934215.1 Pontiellaceae bacterium
ATCCTGGACATCCTGTTATCCGGTCAAGACAACTGCACCTGTGGAGCACCTTCATGCTTGTGGGTAATAGAAAGGCCTAGAGGAGGGCATTTTTGAATGTAGATTGCCGATTTCCGATTGGGAGAAAAAGGTTCCAACCCTTGGAAGTCCAACTCTCCAAAAATCTTCAATCGGCAATGCCATCCCATTCGTGGTTCGTTTGCAGAATGTTTGACGACAGAGTGGTGGGGCGGGAGTTTTTGTCTCTTTACTGCTCTCTGGAGAATTCTTTGTGCCATGAGACAAACCGGCTAAGCCCTTCTGCCATCGATGTCGTTGGCTGGTAGCTGAGCTTTTTCCGAGCCTTGGAAATGTCAGCATAGGTGATCGGTACGTCGCCCGCCTGCATGGGCTTCATTTCCATTTTCGGTTCAATGCCTAGCGCATCGCCGAGCGTCTGAATGAAGTCCATCAGGTTTTCTGGTTTGTTGTTTCCTAAATTAAAAATCTCGTACGGCTCTAAACCGTCGGCGAAAAGTGATGCTTTTACGCCGGAAACAATGTCGTCGATATAGGTGAAGTCTCGTTCCATTTTTCCGTGATTAAATACGTTGATCGATTCGCCATTCAACATCGCTTTTGTGAATAACCAGTATGCCATGTCTGGGCGACCTTTTGGACCGTAGACCGTGAAGAATCGTAGCCCGACAGTTTGTAGACCGTACAAGTGCGTGTATGTGTGACTCATCAGTTCGTTCGCTTTTTTTGTCGCCGCATATAAACTGACTGGGTGATCAACTGGGTCGTCTTCGCTGAATGGAATTTTTTTATTCCCGCCATAAACGCTGGAGCTGGAGGCGTAGACCAGGCGGTCAATTTTCGCGTGGCGGCACGCTTCGAGAATGTTCAGGTGCCCTTCCAAGTTCGATTTTTGATAGGCAGCCGGATTCTTTATGGAATACCGAACGCCGGCTTGTGCAGCTAAGTGGCAAACAAGCTGGGGGTCGTGAGTTTTGATGCTGGAGGTTAGAAATTCGTAATCAACGAGATCACCACGAAGCATCGTGAAGCCATTGCGTTTTTCCAACCCTTGGAAGCGCGATTCTTTTAGGGAAATGTCGTAGTAGTCGTTGAAGTTATCGAACCCTATCACTTGATGACCGTCATTCAATAACTCATGCGCCACATGCGATCCAATAAAACCTGCGGCTCCTGTAATGAAAATTGTCATTTTTTTATTCCTGTTCTCTGCGGGGCATCACGATACTTTTTCTATCGTGCTCACGGGCATTTCGGCTTCAATCGCCGTGCCCATCATGTCCATCAAAATTTTTACGCGTTCGCCGCCCGGCATCACTTGGGTGATTACCGCCTGAAGCCCTAGTAGGGCTCCTTCTGTCACAACCGCTTCGTCGCCTACGCGAACCGCTGGCTCATCCATAATCACAACGGTTTCTGCATCGAACTGTTTTTTCCGAAGAGTTTCAATCAAGATATCAGGAACAATTGCGCACTCGCCCGCGAATCGAACCATCCCTTGAACGCCAACTGCGCTTGATACCATACGAACGAGTGAGAAAAAATCGAAACGTGCAAAAAGGTACCCAGGAAACAGGGATTCTTCGAACCAAACTTTTCCGCGTTTCGTGTTGCGGCGGAAGCGTATTCGCGGGGAAAAAACCTCGACTCCTTCGATCCGTTCCAATTGTCCCGCCGCAATATGTTCGCGTTTCGGTTGCGAGCGAACGCAGTACCACCCCGTTTGTGGGGTGGAGGAGTCGGGTGGCATGTAGGGAGCTTGATTCAGCATTTGTGTTCACGTTCCAGGCGGATGGTTGCGGAGCGGGCATGAGCGTCGAGGGTTTCGACGCGACTAAAGGCTTCGACAATTGGGGCGGTTTCTTCGAGATCGCCTTTTTTGAAGTGAATCAGGCTGATGCGACGGCGGAAGTCTTCGACTGTGAGTCCCGAGAAGAATGCCGCTGTTCCTCCGGTTGGGAGAACGTGGCTTGGACCTGCGGCAAAATCGCCGACAGCTTCTGGCGCCCAAGGTCCGATGAAGATGGCGCCTGCTGAGTTGATTTTTTCCGCTACGTTTTCTGCTCGGTTTGTGATCACCTCCATATGTTCGGGTGCAAAGCGGTTGCAAAGGTCGATGCCTGTTCCAATGTCTGGAACTACGACCAAAATGCATCCGTTTGCTAATACCTTTGCAATTGGGTCTTTTCGAGTCAGTTTTTTTGCCTGCTTGTCGAGTTCGATACGTACGGCTTGTGCTAGTTTTTGCGAGGGTGTCACGAGTAATGCTTTTTCGGACCCGGTTCCGTGTTCTGCTTGCGAAAGCAGGTCGGCGGCGACGTGAGCTGGATCTGCGGATTCATCTGCCAGAACCGCGATTTCGCTAGGTCCAGCAACCATATCGAGGGCAACTTCGCCATAGACTAACCGTTTTGCTGCGGTTACGTAGGGTCCGCCTGGACCCACGATTTTTTGAACGCCTGCGATTTGTTTTGTTCCGTAAGCCATTGCGCCGATGGCCTGAATGCCGCCGATTTTATAAATCTCGGTTGCGCCCGCTAGGTCGAGTGAGTATAGAATGTATGGGTTCACGTTTCCGTCGGAGTCGGCAGGCGTACAGGCGATTCGTTCTGGAACTCCTGCAACGTCGGCGAGTGTAAGCGTCATTAGCGCGGTGGAAGCGAGCGGAGCGGCTCCGGCTGGAATGTACGCGCCGATGCGATCGAGCGGTACAAATTTTTCGCCGAGCCATCCGCCCCGCGGCGCAGGGATCCGCCAGTCTTCACGGAGTCCAGCAACGGCAAATTGTGCGATGCGTGTGCGTGCTTCTTTCGCCGCTTCTTGAAATTTTGCGTCGACTTGCTTCTTTGCTTCGTCGATTTCTGCGTTTGAAACGCGGAAGTTGATCAGCGTATCTGGTGCACGATCGAATTTCTTGGCATAGTCCAAGACTGCGGCATCTCCGCGCGTCTTAATGTCATCCAAGACCACTCGCGCGACCTCGTCTGCTCCTTTTTCGACCGAGGGTCTACGAAGAAAATCCTCAATTTGCTCGGGACGTTTTGTGGCACTGTATTCAAAAATAGGGGCGTCTGTCTTTTTCATACAACTCCTCGGTTTCACCCCACTAAACCAAGTCAGCGCTGGAAACGGATACGCTGCGGTCGATACGTTTCATGAGACCCGCGAGCACCTTTCCGGGACCGCACTCGATTCCTTCTGTGACACCCTGTGCCACGAGGTACTGCATGCAATCGACCCAGCGAACCGATCCGGTAATCTGGGCGACCATGTTTGCACGAATGGCGTTTGTATCGATGTGTGGTGCGCCGGTGACGTTTGAGAGGACGGGAATCGAAGGTTCTTTCAGTTCGATGTCTGCGAGCAATAGGGCCATCTGGTCTGCGGCGGGTTGCATGAGGGGCGAGTGAAATGCTCCGGCGACGGGTAGCGGAAGCGCGCGTTTTGCTCCGGCATCTTTGCAGGCTTTTGCTGCTTTTTCGATTGCGTCGGTTGTTCCAGACAAAACGGTTTGTCCGGGCGAATTGATATTTGCGAGCGTAACACCGAGTTCTGCGGCAATGGCTTCCAGCGGTTCTCCGTCCAGCCCAATCACAGCAAGCATTCCGCCAGGGTTGGCATCGCAAGCGGCTTGAATGTATTCGCCGCGTGCTTTGAGCGCACGAAGCGTATCTTCAAAGGAAATGACGCCTGCTGCGTAGAGTGCGCCCCATTCGCCGAGGCTATGACCCGCGGCAAAATCGAAATCTGCCGATTCGTTACGTTTCAGCGCTGTAAAAGCTGCTGCACTAACGGTGAAGATCGCGGGTTGTGTATGGTGCGATTTTTTTAGCTCGTCTTCAGGACCCTCGAAGCAGATGGATGCGATATCGTAGCCGAGCACATCGTTGGCCCGTTCGAAGAGGGTTTTGCATTCAGGAGTGGCATCATAAAAATCGCGACCCATGCCGACGAATTGAGATCCCTGCCCGGGAAAAAGGATTGTTCTTTTCATTTCACTTCGTTCCATTTTTGTTCAAAATTAGATAATCATTCGGCTACGCCGTGCCTTTCGTCCATTCAACCACAGTTGCACCCCAAGTGAAACCACCGCCGAACGCGACGAGAAGTATTAGGTCGCCCTGTTTTACGTCGCCAGATTTCACGACCTCGTCGACGGCAATCATGAGCGCTGCGGCAGAGGTGTTCGCGTATTTCTCGACATTCATGAACATGCGGTCCATCACGTCGAGACGCATGCCGATCGCTTCAATGATTCGAGCGTTCGCCTGATGCGCAACAAAGCACTTGATTTCGTCGGACGTCAGGCTGTTGAGTTCCAGCGCATCCTGCACAGATTGGGTCATCTGTTTTACGGCGTGTTTATAGACATCGCGTCCACCCATTGTGAGATATTGTTCTTTTCGATTTAGCATCTCATGAGTCATGGGATTGCGCGAGCCCCCACCGGGCGTTTGCAGTAAGTGCGCCATCGAGCCATCGGAACCAAAGGTTCCTTTCATGATTCCATGCTCGGCACCAGTCGCTTGCAAAACCACCGAGCCTGCTCCGTCACCAAAAAGAACGCAGGTGCCTCGGTCTTCCCAGTTTAGAAAGGTGCTCATCTTTTCGGCGCCGATCACCAGCGCTGTTTTCACGACTCCACAGGCAATCTGGTTTTTTGCGGTTTCAATGGCGAAAAGCGATCCAGAACACGCAGCACCAAGATCGTAGCAATAGGCATTTTTTGCACCGATTTTCTCCTGAACAAAGCAAGCCGTGCTTGGGAAAAACATATCGGGGGAAAGCGTGGCGACAATAAGAAGGTCCACTTCGTCGGCAGAAACCCCAGCATCCCGCAATGCGGCTTTCGCGGCTTCGGCTGCGAGATCTGATGTGGCTTGATCCTCACGAGCAATCCGTCGCTCGCGCATGCCCGTGCGGGAAAAGATCCACTCGTCATTCGTATCGACCACCTTGGCCAGATCGTCGTTTGTAACGACTTTCTCAGGCAGATATGCGCCGGTTCCGATTACGGAGACGGTATGAAGGCTGTTTTGGGAATTACTCACTTTTTTCGGATCCAAAAATTTCGTTGATTTCTTCTTCAATCAAATGATTCAGACCCTGCTCAACCGCAGTGCTTGCAACCTGAATGGCATTATAGACTGCATGAGAGGATGAGGAGCCGTGTCCGATAATACAAACCCCTTTAACACCCAGCAACGGTGCACCGCCGTAGGCTTCGGGGTCGACCTTGTCCTTAATTTCCTGAAAAGCACCAGATGCCTTCAAAACGCCAGCGGCGATTTTGCGAACCCAGCTCGCAGAAAAGGATTGCTTAAACCACTGTCCCATCGCTTTGGAGACGCTTTCGCTGGTCTTCAAAACAATGTTTCCAATGAATCCATCACAAACGGCGACATCCACACGACCCTCAAAGAGGTCTCGACTTTCGACATTACCGATGAAATTGAGGTGCGATTTTTCCAATAGTTGGAACGCCTCCTTGGTGAACTTACTCCCCTTGGCATCTTCGCCGCCAATGCTTAACAGACCCACCGTCGGCTTCTCAATGTCCAAAATCTTCTTGGCATAGATGTCCCCCATCGCGGCGAACTCCACGAGCATGGACGCCGTACTATCGGTGGTTGCTCCAGCATCCAACAAGAGGAATGGGCGATCCACCGACGGCATAACGGTCGCGATTGCCGGACGATGCACGCTATCCAGCGTCCGAAGACGCAAGGTGCTTGCGGCAACTGCGGCACCGGTGCTTCCGGCGGAAAAGATTGCATCCGCTTCTCCCTCTTTCACGAGGTTGACAGCCTGCATAATCGACGAATCCTTTTTGCGACGAAGAGACAGCGCGGGGGACTCGTCCATTTCGATCACCTGTGAAGCATGACGAACCTCAATACATTCCGGCGTATCACCATGCTTGGAAAGCTCCGCCAGAACAGCGGTTTCGTCGCCAATCAAGTAGAGTTTTTCAATTCCGTGCAGACTGCGGGCCGCCTTTACGGCGCCCTTAACAATCTCCAGCGGTGCGTGATCGCCGCCCATAGCGTCAATTGCGATACGCATGACGCTAATCGTCCGATAAAGTAATCACCTGACGACCTTTGTACTTACCCGTTGTTGGGCAAACACGATGCGGCAACGTTGGATCACCGCTCTCGCTATCTATACCCGCACGAACGATCTTTCGTTTCATGTTTTGCGCCTTGCGGCTCGCCGTTTTACTTTTCGATGTCTTTCTCTTTGGGACAGCCATTTTTCTTCTCCTATGCCGCTTATGCGGTCGTTATTCGTTCGTGGATATGGGTCAAAAAACCTCAACACCCACATAAAACGTTCCAATTAAATTTTCCTTCTCAAAAACAGAGCAGGGATGTTACGCACATTTAGCCCTGATTTCCACTACAAATTCAAACTATCGAGAGCCTCCCAGGCTCCCATCTTATCGCCACTCAAACAACCGCACGAACCGTCGTTCAGATTCTTACCGCACCGAACACAGAGCCCCTTGCACCCTTCGTTGCAAAGAGGAAAATGCGGTAAACTCAAGAGGATTGCCTCCCGAAGCCCCTCTGTAAGATCCACCTCGTCCACTTCAACACCGTCCGAGTAGTCGCGGAGGAAACCGGAATCACGTACCGTTGTCGAGAAAATTTGGGAGCATCTTGCACACTGCGCACGAACAGTTGTCGAAACCGACCCGCGCACGATCACCGTTCCGTCGACCAATTGCACATACAATTTGAAGTGAATGGGTCCACCCTCACTAAAAACGAGGTCCCCCGCAAGGTCGAGAACTTCAGCCGGCAATTCGTTTTCGAGATGCTGACCCTCCTCTGGGATTTTTGAAATTTGTATTTTCATTAAACCTCACTCCGCTGCATTGGACACGTCACGCAAAACGTCTCCCTTAAAGCCCGGTCAACCGCCACAGGCACAAACTCCGAAACATCCCCTCCAAGCGAGGCAACCTGTTTTATATTGGTCGAATTCAAGAAGCTATAATCCTGTTTTGGCATCAGAAACATCGTCTCAAGGTCAGGCGCAAGACGGCGATTTGTCAACGCCATTTGGAATTCATATTCGAAATCCGACACGGCACGCAGGCCACGAATAATCACCGCAGCCCCTTGGGAACGAGCATAACTCACCAAAAGCCCGTCGAAAGACTCCACCTCCACATTCGGCAGATCCGCCACAGCAGCCCTCACAAGCTCCACACGATCCTCCTTTGAAAACAGCGTATCCTTTCCCGTCAACGCCGCAACACCGATAATCAATTCTGGGAAAATACGAGCGGCACGCTCCACCACATCCACATGGCCCAGCGTCATTGGATCGAACGTACCTGCATAAACAGCTTTTTTATTCATCTCGGAAAATATAGAGCCTATTTATGATAAAGGCAAACCTGATTAAGGGTGAAAAATCGCTCCGCATAACATCCCACTCTCTTTGGGTCGATTCGGTTTGTTTTATTGCAGATTTTCCACCATTCGGAAAACGACGTCGCCAACGATCTGTAGGCTTTCAACAGAGATTTTATCCATCGTGTCGTTCGTGGTGTGCCAATAGTCGTTCAGGCCCGGCTCGGAACCGTACTCAAAATCAATCACATCAATCGCCGGCATTCCCGCGAGTAAAAACGGTACGTGGTCGTCGAGAATCGAGCCCTTGGCTAGGCTGAATTTTGGACGCACCCCAATGCTTTTCGCCGCAGAAAACAGTTCTAGCACAAGCTCTTGTGTGCAGTTTCGAGGAGTCGTGATGTTCAGATCTTTGTCGCCGACCATATCAAGTAGGATCATCGCTTCGACCTTGTCGGCTCCGCCACCGGTTGCGATCTTTTGCGCCAAATGGCGACTTCCGTGCAATCCGTCGGTCGGTCCATATTTTGTTGCACATTCCTCGCCATCAAAAAAGGCAACGAGGAACTCGGTTTCGTAGGGCGCACGTTGTGCAAGCACCCGCGCCAGTTCCAGTAAAACCCCCGAACTGGATCCCGAATCGTTCGCGCCTTGGAAATCGTCGGAAATTCCTGCCTTCGTGTCGAAATGCGAGGCGAGAATGATTAGACGGTCTGTTTTGCCCGGCAAACGACCGAGCACGTTGCTGAAAAACAGCTCCCCTGCAGGTGTTTTTTCTAAAAACGTGTCGATAACTGTTTTGTATCCAAGCGCCTTCAGCCGTGTTTCCAAGTGAATCGCAGCAATGCGTCCATTTGCCGTACCCGCGTCGCGCGGAGAAATCTGCACAAGCGCCTCCGTTTCAGAAAACGCTCGAGCGCCATCAAACGGAGAGAATTCCTCCGGCGTACAGCCCGTAAAAAGAAACATTCCTGCCATCCAACCGATACTCATTCCAAAAAATCTCAACATGCCTTCTCCTTTTTGCTCGTAAAAATCAGGAAATCTTTTATCAAAGTTTTCCTATGAAACGAAACATCGAATGGAAAGAAAAAACCGAAGAGGGCGTGCGGCGTACCGTACGTGTTCTTTTTCCCGGTCGGGGACACGTGAAATGGCAGTTCAAACGCGCAGATGAGGAGCGCTGGGACTACGATACGCCGCCGAATTCCAAGGATTGGAAAACCCTCGAAGACAAAGTCGATAAACTCTACCAACGTAACCGCTGCGCCTTTCGCGACCGAGAGCTGGTGAAAAATCTGCGGCAGAAAAACGAGGATAATAGCAATTTATACGAGAGCTGAACCACTGGAAACTTGTATCGTTACCATATTTCAGTACTATCAACGGCTAATTTTTAACCCAGAAGGAATAGTTCTATGAATAAAATGACGATACGTGATTTAGATGTGCAGGGCAAAAAAGTGCTAATGCGCGTGGATTTTAATGTGCCAGTGAAGGATGGCGTAGTTGGCGACGACACTCGAATTACGGCTGCGCTTCCATCAATCAACCATGTGCTCGAAAACGGCGGTTCGCTCATTTTGATGAGCCACTGCGGTCGCCCAAAAGGCAAAAAGAACCCAGAGTTCACACTGAAACCCGCAGCTGACCGACTCGCAGAGTTGGTGGATGCGAAGGTGACGCTTGCTCCAGATGTTATTGGCGCCGAGGTGAAAGAACTCGTCGACGAATTAAAAGCAGGCGAGATCCTTGTTCTCGAAAATGTTCGTTTCTACAAAGAGGAAGAGGGCAAAGACTGTACGCCGGAAGAGCAGAATGCGTTCGCAAAAGAGCTCGCCTCGTTTGGTGATGTTTATGTGTCCGATGCATTCGGCACCGCACACCGCGCACATGCCTCGATGGCGGTAGTCACGAAATATATCGACCAATGCTCCGCTGGGTTCCTTCTCGAAAAGGAAATCGAGTACCTAGGCAAAGTGCTTGAAGCTCCAGAAAAACCATTCGTCGCTATTATCGGCGGCGCGAAAATCTCCGGCAAAATCGATGTCGTTACAAAACTGATGGATACCTGCGACGCAATCTTGATCGGCGGCGGAATGGCGTACACCTTTTTCCGGGCGCAGGGAAAATCGATCGGCGACTCCATTGTTGAGGACGACAAAGTTGAATTGGCCGGCGAAATCCTGAAACAGGCAAGAGAAAAAGGTGTGAAGCTGGTACTTCCTGTCGACAACATTGCGACCGACGAGTTTTCCGCTGAAGCCAACATCAAGGTGGTCGAAGGTCATTTCGAAGATGGCTGGATGGGGCTGGATATTGGACCCAAAACGATCGAACTCTTCTGCGCGGAAGTCGCTGACGCGAAAACAGTGGTTTGGAACGGCCCAATGGGTTGTTTCGAAATGGAACCGTTCGCAAAGGGAACCTACTCCATTTGTGAGGCAGTTGCCAACTCAAACAGCGTCAGCATCATCGGAGGCGGAGACAGCGTTGCCGCTGTCAAACAATCCGGAATGGCAGACAAAATGAGCCACGTCTCAACGGGCGGAGGAGCTTCGCTCGAATTCATGGAAGGAAAACAACTTCCAGGAATCGTTGCTTTAACTGATCGATAAAAAAGCGAAACGGAGACGTTCACCAGCTCTCATATAAAACGCTTATTTTCTGGTTTTATATGAGGGCTGCTTCACATTTCAGAAACTTTGCTTCGACAACTCCGGTGCTCGGTCTTAAAGTGCCATCCCTTAGCAAACAATATGAATTCACGACGGGAAAAAAAATGGCCAAATATCTGATCGTAACCGGCGGCGTTGTATCTTCACTCGGAAAAGGCATCACAGCCGCTTCCATCGGGCGTCTTCTCATCAATCGCGGACTCACCATCCGCATGCTGAAGCTCGACCCATACCTCAATGTCGACCCCGGAACAATGAGCCCGTACCAGCACGGCGAGGTCTACGTGACCGACGACGGCGCCGAAACCGACCTCGACCTCGGTCACTACGAACGCTACACCGGACAGCCAACCTCCCAAAACAGCAACATCACCGCTGGGAGCGTCTACTGGAACGTCCTGCACAAAGAACGACGCGGAGACTACCTAGGCGGCACCGTGCAGATGATCCCGCACATCTCCAACGAAATTAAAGAACGCATTCGCTCCCTCGAGAACGAAGACCCCGACATCATCCTCATTGAACTCGGCGGAACCGTTGGCGATATCGAAGGTCTGATTTTTCTTGAAGCATTGCGCCAGCTCGGTGCCGACGTAGGTCGCAACAACTCGATGTACATCCACCTCACCTACGTTCCATACATCGCAGCCGCCAAAGAAGTGAAAACCAAACCCACGCAGCAGAGTGTTGCCAAGCTACGCGAAATTGGGATCATGCCGCACATTCTCGTTTGCCGCACCGAAGTCGACCTAACGAATGAGCATATTGAAAAACTTTCCCTCTTCTGTAACGTGGACAAAGAATGTGTCATCGTCGAAAAAGACGTCGAAACCTCCATCTACGAAATCCCGCTCGTTCTCGCCGAACAAGGCGTCGACGAACAGATTCTCAACCACTTTAGGCTCGCTAAACCAGCCAAACCACTCGTCGACTGGCAGAAGCTCATCTCTGTTATAAAAAACCCAGTTGGAACAATCAAAATCGGCGTAGTTGGGAAATACTCCGAACTACAGGACGCCTACAAATCAATTTACGAGGCACTCTATCACGGAGGCTACGCCGCTGGATATAAAGTAGATATCATTAAAATCGCGGCCGAAGACATCGAAGAAACCCCCGACATTCTCTCAACAGTCTCAGGCGTTCTCATACCAGGCGGCTTCGGCTCGCGCGGAATGGAAGGGAAAATTCGTGCAGCACAATACGCCCGCGAAAACAACACCCCCTTCCTGGGCATTTGCCTTGGAATGCAATGCGCCGTCATCGAATTCGCCCGCAACGTCTGTGGTCTAACAGGCGCACACACAAGCGAATTCGACGAAGAACGCGGCGAAAAAACCGAACACCCCGTTGTCTGCCTCATGGACGAGCAACAAGACGTCACCGAAAAAGGAGGCACCATGCGCCTCGGTGCCTGCCCATGCGATCTAAAAAAAGACACAAAAGCACAAAAAGCCTACGGCGAGACACACATTTCAGAACGTCACCGTCACCGGTACGAAGTAAACAACCACTACTGCGAACAACTCGAAGAAAAAGGGCTCATTCTCTCTGGACGCAATCCCAATATCGGCGTAGTCGAAATGATCGAACTGCCAAACCACCCATGGTTTGTTGCAACCCAAGCGCACCCAGAACTCAAAAGCCAACCCGTTCTACCACACCCGCTCTTCCGCGACTTCATCGCTGCCGCTGTATGTTAGGGTATTGGAAGATTTATTACCACGGATGACATAACCGTTCCACGGATGAAGGGCATTAAGTTAAGCCCTTTTACCACCACCGCAATCACAATTACATAGCTGTTTTATCGTGCCCGTTTTCGGGCGCAAATCAGTTTAGACTGTCTTTTTTTGATGATTTGTAAAGAATTCAATTCTCCCGCGCTTAGCTGATAGTTTAATCCAATGATTGGTTGGCTTTCTGGGTTCTTTATAGGTTTTAAGCCGGTCTTTTAACGCCTGTGCGCTGTCTGCGCGAACAAAACGACAGACCTTTT
>JAOZMR010000286.1:0-405 GCA_029934215.1 Pontiellaceae bacterium
ACAATGTGAGAAGAACTCTATGTATGTGGATAATAGTCCTTATAAATTAACAGGATTCTTTGTTCAACAACTTCGAGCTAAGTTTGCTGACAGTCGTAATATTATTACAGAACAATTAAAAAATTATTTGTGGCAAGAGAATTTAACACAATCTCGTATAAAAATAATGCCGTCTTTTCAATGGGATATCTTGACACAAGAGCAACATCCTGCTATAGTAGTAAAAAGAGGTAATATAATTAATGAGCCTATGGGTATTTCTAGTGGTAGATCTACTACCCATCGAGATCATGATGGTTTCGTAAGGGGAGTAGATTATCAAGATATTATTCATGGTAGTCATGAAATTCAATGTATAGGGGATTCAGAAGCAGAGTCTGAGATATTAGGTATTGAAATTTTTGT
>JAOZMR010000286.1:415-3268 GCA_029934215.1 Pontiellaceae bacterium
GTACTTAGAGAAAAAGGTGCTTTAAGTCAAATTCAAGTAACATCATTAACAAATGTAGAACATAATACAGAAGGTAAAGATTTTTGGTTATGTACAATTAAAATCAACTGGGGATATTCCTACAGGTGGACAATAAATACAGAATCACCTATATTTAAGGATATAGGATTAACACAACATTAGGAGAACATATGAGTTATGTAAAACCGCAATTAAGTATTTTCCAAACATACGCAGAGACAAACACTGATGGTCTAGTTCCATTACATTCTTGTATCATAGGACCTAAATTTGGAGTACATAGATACACTAAAGAAGATCAAGCTACTTTAGGTGAATATGATAAAGAAAATACTACTACTTATGAATGGCCGGATAGAGATAATCGTAGTACTATTATGTTAGATAATGTAAAAATTACAGCAGAAGATGCATTAATCAGTTATTACAATGGTAGTAATTTCTCAGTACCTGTGGATGGTCCAGGAGGAACGGTGCTTACTAGTGATATTATATTACAATCTACAAACAGTTTTAGTAGAGATGCTTTATTTGGTTCTAGAGATGTTACAATAGGAGATAAAGTAATAGTATCTTGGGATACTGAAGAGATTACTACTTTTATTACTCAAGTAAAAGGTGCTTTAGGTAGTGAAATTAAAGCAGCTGTTAAAGGAGAAGGTAACCAAGCAAGTACAACTACAGTAGCTCCTTCAGTAGATTCTAATACAGTAGCTGATGGTGACTTAAGTTTCAGTGCTGGTGGGGTTTATGATAATCTAATTAATGGTGTAGTATCAGAAACTTACGTATGTACAGTAATTAAAGCAGGAGGAGATGGAGTTGCTGAGTTTAGTATTGCTTCTGCTTCTGGTAAAGATGATGTATCTAATGTAGTTGTAAATTATGCTTCTACTAATATTGGTACTAAAGGAGTTACTCTAACAACTACTGATAGTGATGATGGTGTTTTTGAAGTTGGTGAGACAATCACAATGTCAGCTCAACAAGAGTACTCAATACCTGCAATCACAGAAGGAGGATCTTACCAAGGGACTTCAGGAACTAATTATATAGTAGTATTCACAGAAGGTGGTGTAATAGGTACAGATACTCCAAAATATAAAGTGTTAACAAATAATGGTGCAGATACTCAAGCTGAAATAAACCTAATAGATGGTGCAAATGTTGTAGGTAATTACGGTCTTACAGTAACTGCTACTAATGGTGATCAAATATGTAAAGGAGATTTAATTACTATTAATGTTGTTCCTCAATCAGAAAGAGCACATCAAACTTTACATTTAGCAGATTACTTAACAAAGAACAACAATCCTTGCACTAGTTCAGATACCATTACAGTTAAACTATGTGTTCAAGATACTGTAGAAATTCCTAGTACTAATTATAATATTAGTGAAGAATCTATAATTATAAACGCATCTAGTACAGTGGAAGATGTTTATACAGGTTTAGATGCCCCACTAACAATAATTTCAGCTACTCTTTATGTTGATTATCTAGAAAGACAGTCTAACTCTTCAGAATTAGGTTCTATATCTGATATTAATAATGTAGAAGATTTATTAGGTCCAGTAATCCCTGAGAATGAACTTGCTTATGGTGTATACAAAGCATTACAAAATAGTAATGAAACAGATGTATATTTCATAAATGTACCAGACAATACTGTTGAATCTTATAAGGAAGTATTGGATATATTATCTCATGAATTAGCCATATACAGTTTAGTTCCTTTAACTAAAGATGAAGTTATTCTAAATTTAGTTAAAACATGGATATTAAATGAATCTTCACCTTTTAAAGTGAATTGGAAAAAAGGGTTCTTTAATTCAAATGTAGTAAACCAAGAATTAAAATACAGTGAATTTGAAGGAACAATTACTGATGAATCAGGTGATTTTAATTATAATACTGTTACAGTTACTGGAGGTAAATTTTTAGCAAATGATGTACGAGCAGGAGATACTTTAAAATTTAATTTCCGTCCAGACCAAGGGGATATCTATGACGAGGTAGAAATCCTAGAGATACTTACTGAAGATACTTTAATATTAAAAGAATCTGGTATAGATGCTCCAGCAGATATTAGAATGGAAGTATGGACTACTATCTCTAAAAGAAACCATGCTCTTAATATAGGTAAACAATCAACAAGTTATTCTAGTTCAAGAATACATAATATATGGCCAGATGTAATAGCAAATGAATTTGGAGAAGAGATTCAAGGTTATTTTTTATGTGCTGCTATTGCTGGACTTACTAGTGGAGTTGCTCCTCATCAGCCAATATCTAATGTAGAATTAGTAGGTTTCTCTCAAGCGAAACGCTCATTAATGTTTAATGAAGATGACTTAGATGTAATTGCTGAAGGAGGTACTTGGATAGTTACTGCTGATAATTCAGGAATGATTCATAGTAGACATCAATTATCTACAGATATGTCTCAACTAGAAATGAGAGAATCTAGTATTCAAAACAACTGGGATTCAGTTTCTAGAGAAGTTCGAGCTAGTTATGGAGATCTTCCAGGACAATCTAATGTATCTAATGAACTTCTAAAATTGATTAAAGATTCTATAGTAGCAGTATCAGTAGGTATTGAATCTAGAGAGTATGATGTTAAAATAGGTAAACAAATACAAGGATATAAGATATTGCATTTAGCAAAAGATCCTGTATTGAAAGATAAAATCAAACTAGTATATAAACCAATATTACCACGTCCATTGAATTCTTTGGAAATTGTAATATTTATTTAAGGAGATATAAATTATGGGAGCTACATTTTTTCAAGAAGAAGCAAATACACCTGAAGTATGGGATATGTCT
>JAOZMR010000287.1 GCA_029934215.1 Pontiellaceae bacterium
TATATTACCCTTATTTTGATTTATAGTATCAAATAATGATACTGCAATTTTATAATAATTCAAGTCTTGAACCTAAAAAATATTAAATAAATATTTGGCACGTAGAATGCAATGCTTAATATCATCAATTTGAATTTCTTAAATTATTTAAATTGTGCAGAAAATAAAAATCATGACTATAAGAGGTGGTTTTCTAAAAACAATAAATAAAGACATATCATAAAAAATGATATTACAAAGGAGGATGAGCTTTATGTCTAATTTTAAAAATGCTCTAGCTGAATATTTGAATGATGTTCATTTATCAAATATGAAAGGTCGCTTTAAAGATATTAATTTATCATTTACTAAATCAGCTGATGAACCAAGGGTTGGATTGTTTTGGGTTGATATGAAAGCAAATAAGATATACGGAGACTCTTTAAGTATTAGTGATGCTGAAAAAAATCCAGTCCAATCAGATAAATTGCTAGATTTCAGAATCTATCCACAATCACACTATGAGAAATGGGATGATGTAAAAACTCAAAATAAAAAATGGGTCGATATACATCGAAGAGAATATGATTCTATACCACGAGGAAGAGTTATATATTTAAACGATATAAAACCACATTTTTATATTTACCTTTGTCCTAAATGCAACATAAAAGAAATTGAAGACCAATTAGTACAATATTTCAATTTACCAAATAAATTTTACTCATTCGATTATACAGATGAGCATTATCAATTAACAAACAATAAATAACAAGGAAGGTATTATGGGTAAATCAACAGAAGAAATAAGAGCTGAACTAGGAGCAAGGCTTGCAAAAGACTTTTTATCATTAAATGAATACGCAAAACATATAGGTTTATCAGATACCCCAAAAACTGATGAAGCAAAAGCTCTTTGTAACTTTGGCCATCATATACACAAGAAAGCACAAGAACTTTTCCCAAATGGATTTGAAGATAAAAGAAAAATGAGTTTTTCTGCTCATGTAGCAAATTCTATGGAATTACTAAAAAGCAAAAAAGTCCCATTATTTGAGCTAGGCATTTTATATGACAATTTATACGCTAGACCTGATATCATGGTTCCAAATGGTAATGACTCCTGGACCTTAATCGAGGTAAAAACGAAAAAGAAGTTCATTGATGAGGATATTAAATACACTGCTTTTATGTTCTATATTTGTAAAAACATTGGCATGAATGTTAGCAATGTTAAAATTATGCACTTAGCAAGATATGTTAAAGATAATACTCCTCTTGAAGATATTTTTCAGACAACAGATATTACAAAAGAGTGTATTAAATTAGAGAGTGAAATTGTAGATGATATAAATGATATTAGAAATAAGAAAAAGGATAGGTTAAAACAAAAATATAAAGATGATGAATTAAAAGCTAAGAAGTCTTTAGATTTCCAGGACTTAGCTGAAAATATAGCTCAAAATTTCAATGATTTAAAATGGAGTAAAAAATTATATAAGAAAGCTGTTTCGTTAGTCGAGCAAGAAAAAGAATATTCAACTTATTTTAAATATGTAGATATTGCACAATCCATAATTAATCATTTGAATGATAAGGAATGGGGTAAAGAACTTTTTGCAAAAGCAATAGGTTTATATAATAGAACTTGCGATAGCTTAACGGAGGCTGCAGCTGGAATAATGAAAACTCTTAACGATAAAAAATGGGCTATTGAATTATGTCAAAAAGAAGAAAGTGATTCTACTGAATGCAGGGAATATTCACAACTTGCATGTGATGTTATAGAAATATTGAATGACAAAGAATGGGGGGAAAGCTTATATAAAAAAGCTCTTGATGCAGAGTCAAATTCTCATGGCTGTTATATATCTCAGGATTGTGAAATTGCCGAAAATATTATCTCTAATCTGAATGATAAAAAATGGGCTACCGAGATTTATAAATACGCGATTAAAAAGGCAAGTCGTTGTTATAATTTTTATGATATAGCAGAGTCTGTAATTAAACACTTAGGTGACAAATATTGGGGAAAAGATTTACTAGAAAAAGCTGTTGAATTATATGATAGTGAGTTTGATACGTATCAACAACTTATTCAAATTGCTGACTGCGCAAGTGAATTATTGGAAGATAAAGATTTTGCAAAACAAGTTTATAATAAGGCGAGTGATGAATTAAATGTCCATATTGAAAATAAATTATAAATAGAAAAAATATTCTTAAATAATTGGGAGGAGAAGAATAAGAACATAATAAAATTTGAATTATCAATATTGTATGATATTATAATAAATAAAATTTGAATTATCAATATTGTATGATATTATAATAAACCAAATTAGAATTTGCACAAACAAAATATAAAGAACTGCGTTTATCGCAAAAAAACAAGGATTACATATGACTATAGAAAATCAAAACAAAATCGATATAAACTTTAATTTTCTCTCTGAAACACCAGAGGGTAAGGATCAGGACTCAGTAAGTCCGACATTGAAAAAATACAATAAACTGCTTTGGAGTAAATCATTGCCTGGAGGTAAGCTTTTTAAATTGGAGTACCGTGATAAAAAAGTGGATCCTTATGCATATCTTTATCACAAATCTGATCTCGGAGAATTCCATCTGTCCTGTGACACAATGATTCCCTCCTTTGCTCACGGTAAAAGAAAAAGCCCCGGCGCGGATAAAATCTCAGATAAAGAGTTAAAGTCCTTCGAAAGCACAATCAACTGTACTATAGGAGGTAAAATAATTTTCCCAAAAAATCGCATTGATGGCAAAGGTACGATTAATCAAAGTCGTGGTATAAACAGCAATATCTGTGATAGGTTTGATTTAACTTTGGAATGTATCAGAAGACATTACCAAGGAAAGAGTAGCCCGTTGGCAGATACACTTTTAAGGTACAGTGATTTCTTTAGTCTATTTGAGAGTTTTCGTGGATATGTTGAATTCTTTTTGCTACAGGATCTCGTGACGGATGATTTTTCGTCAGTTAACTTTTTTATGCCATTTGATGATTTTAAAACATCTCCTATGCCACAAGATCGTGAGTCTTATATTCGCTATCAGAAAGTGACTAAAGATTTTGTTAAGAAGCGTTCGCAGAGAATCCAAGCCCTATTACTGGGTTTAGCCTTAATCGAAATTAAAGGAGAAGAAAGATGATTAGAAAACAACGTGTTCGAACAGAAGAAGAGTTAACTATAAGTTTATTTAAATTGTTAAAAGGTAGTCCTCAATTCAAAAAACAATTTATTGGAAGGATATACCA
>JAOZMR010000288.1 GCA_029934215.1 Pontiellaceae bacterium
TGAAACGTCCCATCATTCTGCCGTCAATTATTCTGCGAAAACTGCCCCAGCTCGGGTGCGGGTGAAACGGGCAGGAGTGGGAGGGAAAAGAGAGTTTGCAGAATGATTGACGGCAGACCTGAGGTATTCCGAACGTGCTTTTTGTATTCCCCAAAAAGAAGCGACCCAAAGGGAGCGGCAATAATGGGACGGGGTTGAACGCAGGCAGGAATGGAAGAGGTTTGCCCAGCGAATGAATGAAACTTACGAATGAACAGCCCTCTTTCTCATCCCCATTCGTAAATTTCATTCATTCGCTGGGCAAAATCTTTATCATCATTCTGCCGTCAATTATTCTGCGAAAATAGCCCCAACTCCGTTGCGGGTGAAACGGGCAGGAATGGGAGAGAGAGAGTTTTTGCAGAATGATTGACGGCAGACCCGAGGTATTCCGAACGTGCTTTTTGTGTTCCCAAAAAGAAGCGAAGCGTCAATTATTGTCGAAAACTTCCAAACGTTGGAAGATTCGACTCTCTACGTCCTCTTTTCACGAGCAGCGCGGGTCATCGCTTCGTAATTTTCAACGGGAACGTAGCTGGCGATGGAATTACCGCTACCCAGCGCATAGCCTGTGCAACCATTGGACCGCTCGATCATTTCGGCGCTTCGTTTATAGATTTCTTCCGGCGTTTTGCGGCAAAGGAAATCCATGTCGATTCCGCCGAGAATCGCAATGCGCTTCCCATAGGTTTCATAGGCATCTTCAACCGAAAGAATGTTGTCTTCGTTGGAGTGTTTTCCGTCCACCTTGATGTCGTCGATGATGTCGTCCCACACTTCGGTCAAATTACCACAGGAGTGCATCAGAACGGGCTTTCCAACCGCATGCGAAGCAGCGGCCATGCGACGATGCCACGGAATGATGTACTCTCGAAGAAAGGCTGGAGACATCATCGTCTGCGTCTTAAAGCCCCAGTCATCGTTCAAGAGAATGGCTCCGACGCTGTCATATTTCAACGCCTCTTCATAATGCGCAAGGAGACGCGATCCGACAGCATTCACAATCTCCTGAAGCAATTCCGGCTCGTCTACCTGCATAAAGCAGAGTTCCTGAAAACCGACCAGCTCCACCACATTCTCTTCGACTCCGCAGTTCCCACAGATGATATATTTCATGGCATCGGGAAGATCTTTTTCCGTTTCTTCTAACACAGCAAAAGGCTCCGCAGTCACATCCTGCCAAGCATACGCATCAAAACTTGCCTGATCCGTAATGACACCCCCTTCGTCCTGAGAATAGCTTTCTTTGCTTTCTATATCTCCTTTTGGGAATCCGACAAAACCCAAGTCCCAAACCGGAAGAACCGCGTGATCGTACCCTCCGGCGTGATAAGCTTGAACGATCTGTCGCGCACGATCGGGAGCGGACGCAGAAGAATCGAACGGCCTTCCAAGCAACGACTCAAAAGCAGGACCGTCATCGTTGATAATAAATTCAAAAAGAACCGGTCGATCCGGTTTTTCGCGGCGTAGCACTTTGAGTAGTTGATTGAAATCTGGCTGGTACATAATAAAAACTCCATTTATTTGACGAGTTTTATACGGCATCTTTAGGGTTTTGTCTTTAGCTCGAATCATCATTTATGTATCATTTTCGACGATATGACATTACCCGGACAACAGCCTCATCACCCTCCCCCATCCATTGAGAAGGATCGCCTGCTCAAGTTGCACCCTTACATTCGCGAAGCGAATGAAGTCTTCCGCCCGACATGGCACATCGCCCCCCGCCGCCTATTCGACTTCTTACTCGTCCACATCCTAAAAGGAACCGGACGCTTTACCGTTGCGGGAAACTCGTTTGATATTGCTGAAGGAGATGTAATCTGGATTCCACCAGACACGCTGCATGAAATGTACGGGCACTCTCCAGGCACTCATATTCAATACATTCACTTCGACCTGTTTTACGATCCGCTTCGTAGCCACTGGAGCGCACATATTCCGGGTGGCACAACCGACCTCACGTCCTGGCCAGACCAGATGCACCCGCCCGTGAATGATCCGGTCATGGACACCTGGTGCGGAAAACTTTCGGCCGGAAACCCAGTGTTGATTACAGAAACACTGCGACGAATCATTCTTGAATTCAACCGCAACCAAACCTCAGGACCGATTGCCACCGGACTGCTCTTCCAACTGATCGGACACCTTCTCCGCACTCATTCGGATTCGCCGCTTACAGCCCGACAAACCGACATCGTCGAAAAGGCCATGCGGCAGATCCAACGGGAAAGCTATCAAAAAATGAAACTAGAAAAGCTCGCACAACAACACGGGCTCAGTGCGCCTCATTTTCGAAAACTGTTCCGTGCACACTTTGGGCAAAGCCCACGCGAAACCCACTTCAACGCCAAAATCCGCACGGCCTCTGACTTCTTAACGTACTCCGATCTCACCGTTTCGGAAATTGCGGATCGTCTAGGTTTCACCAACGTTCACAACTTCTCCCGAGCCTTCAGCAAAGCAACCGGACAGTCTCCCAGCACATATCGCAACGGATAGAGCCATTTGTTTTCCAATGCTTGGAAAAACTCACAGCCCTGCGAGTGCGTCGGTAATGTTTTCGGCGGTTCCACCTTTGACGATCCAGGCCAAAGCTGGCTCCGATCCAGTCTGCGGCGTGCGGATGACGCCCGCAGTGGAATAATCGAAGAACTCGTTAACAAGCGTTCCTTTTACGCGGTAGATATCGTCCGCGTGTTCGAGAACGAACCGCTCAAGCGCGTCGCCGTCGAACGGCTGTTCGGTGACGAATGTTTCGTAGTTCGGGTCGCGACATTTTGCGTACTCCCCTTGAAGGCCGCGTGGGGCGTGTTCAGCAAACAGATCAATTTCCACGTTGCACTGAACCGTTTGAATGCGGTCGGCGGCGGGGTTCAAGCCCTGAACCACCGCCTGCGTCTCTTCAATTTTTTCCGGCGGATTGCAGTCGGTTTTATTGATCAGCACCACATCGGACGCTTCAATCTGCGCGAGTATGTTCGGCAGTGTGTGGCGTAGTTTCAAAAAACTATTTGGATCGATCACGCTAATGATCGTCGCGAGCCGGAACTGCGAATCGAGCTTGGTTTCGACGAGCATTTCTTCGATCACTTTTGGGTTCGCCATCCCGCTGGCTTCAATCACTACTCCGTCGATAGCAGGCGGGACGCCTGCGGGACGTATCGCAGGCGTCTCGCCTGCCTCTCTTGCAATTTTAGAGAGCT
>JAOZMR010000289.1 GCA_029934215.1 Pontiellaceae bacterium
GGTTAATATAAATATAGAATAAGAAACTTTAAGAAATACAAATAAATTTAAAGAAAATGAGTTTTTCTCTCAGTTTTCTAAATGTATTTTTGAATATTAAAAAAGGAATTAGATAATGAAAAAAACGACAAAACAATCAATAGAACCAAATATTGCAGATTTAGCTAATGGATGGCTCAAATCTTATAAGTTAGAATATAAATTAGAACAAGAATCTTTAAATTCTGAAATTGATAAAGCTCTTGATGATTATTTCTCCAAAAATGGAGGATCAGGTGGAAATAGACCAGATGCTAAATTATTATTACAAGACAAAAAATTAGATTATTTTCCAATATTGATTGAATATAAAGGCTATAAAGATAAATTGGTAAAGTTTGATACTAACGGACAAGTTGAAAACAAAACAACTAAAAATGAACCTAATTTTAAAAATATTAACTCATTTGCAGTAAACGGTGCTGTGCATTACGCCAACGCTATTTTACATCATACAACTTATACAGATATTATTGCTATTGGAATGACTGGACATAAAGATGAATCTGGCACAATTCAGAATGAAATCGGAGTATATTATGTTTCAAAAAGTAATCTCGGAGCTGGACAGAAAATAGGAAGTTTTTCTGATTTTTCTTTTTTAGCACCTGAGAATTTTGATGCATTTATTGAAAAAGTAAAAACTTTGCATTTATCGCAAAAAGAAATTGATATATTAAAAGAACAAAAAGAAAAAGAGATTGATGCTAGTCTAGTAAAAATCCATAACGATATTTATCAAAACGAACAAGGACTAGGAGAGAATGATCGAGTTTATCTTGTTGCAGCTTCAATTATTGCAACACTTGGAATACCTGGAAAAGTTACACCTCTTGAAAAATCTGATTTAAAGTCTTCTACCGAAAAAGGAAATACAGACGGAGAAATAATAGTAAGAAAAATAAAAGCATTTTTAGACGAAAAAAATCTACCAAAAGAAAAAAAAGAACTCATAGTAAGAACTTTACAGAACACTATAACCACAGAAAATATTAATAAAGTTAAAGATGGAGAAAGTCAACTCAAAAGAATTTTTATAAAAGTAGTAGATGACTTGGGTATATATTATAAAATAGGTTTAACTACTGATTTTACAGGAAAACTTTTTAATGAAATGTATGGTTGGCTTGGTTTTTCCGAAGATAAACTTAATGATGTAGTGCTTACTCCATCTTACATAGCTACTCTTTTGGTAAAACTTGCAAGAGTAAATAAAGATTCTTTTGTATGGGATTTTGCAACTGGATCGGCTGGATTATTGGTTGCGGCTATGAATGAAATGTTAAATGATGCTAAAAATACAATTACTTCTCCAGAAGAGCTTAGAGAAAAAGAAATTGAAATCAAGGCTGAGCAATTGCTTGGCTTAGAAGTGCTTTCAAGTGTTTATATGTTAGCAATTCTAAATATGATATTAATGGGAGACGGAAGTTCTAATATTTTAAATAAAGATTCATTGGGAGAGTTTGAGGGAAATTACGGCTTTGGTAAAACTAATGAAAAATTTCCTGCTGATGCCTTTATACTAAACCCTCCATATTCGGCAAATGGAAATGGAATGAACTTTGTAAGAAAAGCTTTGGACTTGATGTATAAAGGTTATGCTGCAATTATTATTCAAAATTCTGCTGGCTCTGGTAAAGCTAAAGAATTCAATCAAAAAATATTAGAAAAGCACACTCTTTTGGCAAGTATAAAAATGCCAATAGATATTTTTATTGGAAAATCAAGTGTTCAAACTAACATATATGTCTTTAAAGTAAACGAAAGACATCATAAAGATGAAATGGTAAAATTTATGGATTTTTCTAATGATGGATATACTAGAACTAACCGTAAAAAATCAAGTTGTAATCTAAAAGATACTAACTCAGCCAAAGAACGATATAATGAATTGGTGAATTTGGTGCGTTTTGGAAAAAGTAAACTAAACATATTTACTGATAAAGAGTATTACGAAAACACTATTGATCCAAAAAGTGGTGCTGACTGGAATCAATTAGCTCCAATAGACTCCAAACCAGCTTTGCAGGATTTTAAAAAAACCGTAAGTGATTATTTGGCTTGGGAAGTAAGTTCCATTCTAAAACAACAAGTCCTAGAAGATAATACGCTGGGAAAGTAAAAACCCTGCTCAACGAGAAATTACAAAAGGTTGAGTGGGGAGAGTATAGAATTGAAGACATATTAGAATGGCAATCACAAAAAGAAATAGATCCCCTAAAGCTTGAAAAACTAGAAGATAAAACTGAAAAAAAGTATCCTTTTTACGGACAAGCTACTATAAATAATGGAGTGATTTCTTATCATCAATTAACAAATAATGTTTTAAATAATAAAAATGGAAAACCAACAATTTTAATACACTCAAATAATCAAAATATTGTTTATTTAGAATCCCCTTTTTACTTAAAGGATGGACACGGAGCAACAAGTGTATTGCAATGCAAAAATTTAAGTAGGAAAAATCAAATGTTTATTATCACTGCAATTGATAAAGTCATAAAAAATAAATATTCCTATAATAACAAAGCTACAAAAATTAAATTAAAGAATACAGTTATAAGTCTTCCTATTAAAGACGGAAATATAGATTTTGAGTTTATGGAAAATTTTATAACAGAGCTTGAAGCAGAAAAAATAGCGATTCTTGATTCTCATTTATTAGGGGCAGATTTAAAAAATTGCTCTTTGTCAATAGAAGAAAAACAAGTTTTAAATGATTTTGAAAATATAAATTGGGGAATTTTTAATCTTGAAAAACTATTTGGAAAAGCTACTCGCGGTAAACGATTGAAAAATGCTGACAGAATTATTGGTGCTTTGCCTTTTGTAACAGCAGGAGAAACAGATGAAGGCATTTCTGCATTTATTGGAAATGATGTAACTGTTTTTTCAGAGAATACAACTACTATAGATATGTTTGGTTCTGCAAAATATAGAAATTATAAATATGGAGGCGACGACCATGTTGCTGTTATTCATACTGAATGCTTGACTAAGTTTGCATCTATTTTTGTAACATCTGCAATTCACAAATCTTCTCATAGTGGGAATTTTAATTATGGTAGAAATTTTTACGCAAAAGATGCAGATACTTTAGATATTTTACTTCCTATAAAACAAAAAGAACCTGATTATAAAACGATGAAAACCATCATCTCTGCCATTCATAAATTGGTAATAAAAGATGTCGTTTT
>JAOZMR010000290.1 GCA_029934215.1 Pontiellaceae bacterium
GGTGGTTATCTGTTATCCTTTCGCCGGATGTGCCGGTGGTATCTACTACGGGGGTTGGTTCCCTGAAATCTCCTGCGTCTATTTGGCGTGGTGTTGTATCCTTGATGCTTGGTTGCTTTGTGATTTTTTCACTCATGTTCAATCCTGTTTTAGCAAGTGACCTGTTTGTAAAAACAACGGGTACAGAGAACTTTGAGTGGGCTAACTCAATACAACAAACATCAGATGGTGGGTTCATTGTCGCTGGAACTGTTTCTGAAATGGGACCTGGCTATGACGAAGCTGCCACTCTGTTTAAATATGATTCAGATGGTAAACTTGAATGGGCCACAAAATTATTTCCTTCCACTTCAAACGCCACTTCGGTGATACAAATCACAGAAGGGGATAACAAAGGAAATTACGCTGTGGTAGGCACCATCAGCGGGAATATGCATACCTTTTTCGCTATTTTTGCTAAAAATGGAGAATTAGAGTATATAAAATTTTTGGATGCAGAATACATTCATTCTGTTTATGAAACCTTAAATGGTGATTTTGTTTTAACTGGTAAAGCCCAAGCATATGCACCAGCATATGCACCAGGGCCTTCCGTTAGAAGTAGAGCTTTTAGTTATCATACTGTCGATACACATGGGTTTATTCTGCAACTTAATCCTAGCTCAGGCGATGTTGACTGGCAAAAAGCCGTTGTAACAGATAGAACAGGACCCAATAATTCACCAATAAATCCTATTAGTAGTAATATTCGTACTTCTATCGTATCAGTCCAGCAAAGTGCAGATGGTTGGAATCTGGTTTCAATTGGTAATTCTTGGGGACAATATCCTATTATTTCAACAAACCCAATACCTGCAGGGTCTAAGAAGACAGTTGGTGAGTTTTTTTTAACAAAATACAACAACAGTGGTTATATTGAGAAAACTATAGAAGTGGCTGTAACAGACAAAAAGCTTAGAGCTACTTCGTTTGTAGAAACCACAGGTAATAGTTACATTGTCGCCGGTATGTTGGACAATGACATTTTCTTGGTAAAGCTTGATTTAGAAAATAATACAGTCGTTTGGTTCAAGAGACTTGATACGAATAGCAGTCCTTATGGCCGACAAGCTTTAATTCAACCGGGTAAAGATAATAATCATTATGTCGTTTCTGGTGCTATTAATGATGATGTTTTGGTTTTTGAACTTGACAATAATGGCAACATTGGTTGGGCAAAATCCATAGGTGGAGATGGTAGAGACACTGCCACTTCCATGCAGAAACTTTCGGATGGTTATATCATAACTGGCCGTACAAATAGTTATGGTGCTGGCAACGATGATATTTTGCTCATTAAGATAGATAATGATGGGGCGACAAAAGATTGCCTATCATTAGAATCAGTACCAGCTATTTTTTCTGTAACAGATATTTCAGATTCGGATTATACAGCATCTGAACTTGAGTTGAATGTTGATGAGGATTGGGATATTGATACAGAAAACCCCATGACTCCCCCGCAAACTGAATCACTATCAATGGATTCCCTCTCTGTATGCAAACCACAAATAAGTGGAACTGGAATTTATTGTATTACTGAAGGTGAAGGACATGGTACAGACTATAAATGGACTTTAAATCTCTCTAATGGAAATACCATTTCAGCTTCAGCAACCACTGGTGTGGGAGATGATAAAGATGCTTTAGCTACTAATTTTAAAGATAGCATTAACAATGCAGGTGGGATTGCTGATATGTTTGGAACTTCTTGTTTCACTGTCACGCCGCCTTCCCCGCTATTAATAACATCTCTTATGATAGAAGGGTGTAGTCAACCTGTTGAGAGTAATGATTGTGCCTATAATCCTACAATCAAATATGTGCCATTGAGCGATATTTGCGTGGAACAGTCACTTGACAGAGTTGCTTGGTATTCATTTAATGGGGATACAGAAGAAGTTGTTGATTTTCATTCTCACAATGGTACATCTGATGCTCTTTCTGTAGCCGGTAAAGTGGGAAATGCACGGCAATTTGATGGTTCTAATTCTGTGGAAATTCCTCATAGTGCTGACCTTAATTTTGGTGCAAAGAATTTCTCCATTTATGCGTGGGTTAAAACGACTCAACAATTTGGGTTTGGTACTATCCTCAGTAAACAGTACAATCAACCGGGTGCAGAAAATGTCCAAGGTTATGTACTTTCTCTGCACAATGGTAATTTAGTTTTACAATTGGCAGATGGGGATGGTAATTGGGGATGCTCCACTCATTCCAGTTCTTCTTGCACCAATTACAATTCAGAATTTTCCATTGCTGACGGAAAATGGCATTTTGTTGCTATTACTGTTGATAGAGATAATTCAAATGGTGGTAAATTCTATGTTGATGGCGTAAAAGTAAACACATTTGATCCAACATCTCGTAGTGGTTCATTAGACAATAACGAATCCTTGAAATTGGGTAGCAATCCTTTTGATATGAACATGTTTAAAGGTGAATTAGATGAAATATCACTATTTAAACGTGTATTGGGTGCTAACGAAATTACCGATGTTTACCAAGCTGATAGTGATGGAGGAATATGTAAGATTGATTTATCTGAACCTCCTGAATTACCTGAATTGTCAGTAACCCCAACTTCAAAAGACATTCCCGCCACAAGCGGCTCGTTCACCTTTGACGTTGCAAATACTGGTAACGGTACAATGAACTGGACAGCAACCAGTGATTCATGGCTAACTATCAGCAATACATCTGGTACTAATGACGGCACAATTACTGTCAATTATACTGCTAATTCTGGTGATGCAAGAACTGGCACGATAACAGTAACGGCTGACGGTGCAGAAAATAGCCCACAAACTGTTACTGTTAAACAAGCTGCTAAACTATGCGAAGCTGAAATTGCCATTACACCTGACTACAAAAAGGTTTCAAATGTAGATGGTACAACTTCATTTGAAATTGTCAGCACAAATGGCTGTCAAGCAGAATGGACTATTGAAGGTTCCTCCGCTTTTGTTGAACCAACTTCTGGGGTAACACCAAGTAAAGTAACTATTCAACATAACGGAATACAATGTGTTAAAGCTCCTTGTGGTTATGTCAAAGAGTTTTCTGTTCTTGCTCCAAATGCTACCAACAGTCCGGTAACATTTACTTTGCAAGTGGGAGAAACTGAGATTGAACAATGCCCAAATCAAACCTGCAATGTTTCCACCAGTGGCTTAGACACAAATGATGGTTCAGAAG
>JAOZMR010000291.1 GCA_029934215.1 Pontiellaceae bacterium
AACAAAATCTATAGAGTTTTGATTTTTAGTTCTACGGTACATCGCGTTTATTTTTATAACGATTGCGCAAATCTATCCCATCGCCGAAAAATCAACCGCCACTGCGTTTGACTGTGTAGCCGCGGCTAATCAGCTCTTCGACGAGTGCATCGCGCTGATCCCCTTGAATTTCAATGACTCCGTTTTTAACGGTTCCGCCAGTGCCGCACTTTTTTTTCAGTTCTTTGGCGATCTGCTTGAGCCCCTCGGGGTGAGTTGGTATTCCGGTAATCACCGTAACCCCCGCTCCTTTGCGCCCCTTGGTTTCGCGTCCGACGCGAACCACGCCGTCATTTTTTATCTTCGGTCGTTGTTTCTGTTTCTTCATGCCGTTGCTTGGGTTCAGCGTTGAGGAATCCGTGAACGGGCATCAAATTTATAGATCGTCTGCGACCTAAACGTTTCGCCGGGGCGAAGTGTGATGTTGGTGAACTGTGGCTGGTTCGGCGAATCGGGGTAGCGTTGTGTTTCGAGGCAGAAACCGCCGCGTAAGGCGTATTGATATCCACCTTTCCCACGATCGGTTCCATCAAGAAAATTCCCTGAGTAGAATTGAACCCCCGGCTCCGTGGTGAAAACCTCCATCGTACGTCCGCTCGCCACATCTTCTGCACGAGCGGCGAAGGTTAGCTTGTTTTCGCTGGTTTGGTTTAGGCAGTAGTTATGATCGTAGCCAGGGCTTTTCAAACACTGGATGCTTTCGTAGTCGGCGTTAATCCGCTCACCGATGGCGTGCGGCGTGCGAAAATCCATCGGCGTTCCCCCCACGCAACGGAGCTCTCCATGCGGTTTGCCTGTTCCATCGGTCGGGATAAAGCGGTCTGCGTTAATCGTGAGGAGGTGTTCGCAGATTTCTCCAGCATCGTGCCCAGCAAGATTGAAGTAGCTGTGGTTGGTAAGATTGACGGGTGTGGGCTGATCGGTCTCTGCTGCGTAGTCGAGTTTCACCTCGTTCTCTTCCGTGAGCGTGTATGTGATGGTCGCGGTCAGGGTACCCGGATAGCCCTCTTCGCCGTCAGGGCTAGTGTAACTCATTCGCACGCCATTTTCAGTGGCGAGTGCTTCTGCGACCCAGATTCGCTTGTCAAACCCCCGATCACCTCCGTGTAACGAATGAATCCCGTCGCCATTAAGCGCGAGTTGGAACTCCTTGCCGTTCATTGAAAATTTCCCGAAAGAAATACGATTAGCGACCCGCCCAATGGTTGAACCGAAATAAGGAGTGCCAGGTCCGTACTCAGCGGCAGTTTCAAAACCAAGCGCAATGTCTGCAAGTGCTCCGTCACGATCCGGTGTTTCGAGCGAAAGAATCGTTGCTCCATGCGTCATAATGCAGAGCTTGATTCCATTGCCGTTCGTTAGGGTGAAGCGTTCGACGCATTCGCCGTACGGATTTTTTCCAAAAGGTTCTGTTGTTATACTCACATTAACACTCCATCTATTTAACAGGATCAAAAGGCGTTATTCCAGGAAGAGCTGTAGCAGGCGGCGCATTGGTTGACAGCGGCGTCAGCTCAACCCCAGAAAAAGCATCCGTTTTGATTGGCACAATCCCGACAGAAACCTTGCAGTCTGGGCGCTCGATGAGATGAAGCCCAAGAAACAGAACAAACAAAGCGGCGACACCATAGCGCGGTTGAGCAAACATCCAGCCCGTACTCTTATCTGGATAATGCTGCAGTGATGGCTTTTTGTGTGCGGAACGAACCACGTGCATAATGGTTTCAATGTGTTTTTCAACCTGTTCTTTGTCGGGGCGTGCATACCCCTTCACAACAAAAAGCGCCTTCACATTAATCGTTGAGTCGCCAAACTTCGCCACGACCCTTTTATGCGCACTCGCCAAACGCGACCGAGCCGGGCCCTCCGTGCCATTCATCACTTTTGCAACCTCAAGCGAGGAAAACCCGTGCAGATCATGAAGCAGCAAGGTGGCGCGTTGCTTGGGCGGGATAGAAACAAGCGCTTCATTTATTTTTCGCTGAAACTCCTTCAGGTTCATCTTCCGGAGGATATTTCCTTTAGAGGAGAGCCGCTTATAAGCCTCGGATTGTTTAATCGCTGGATCGAACCCCTCGAAATAGGCAGCATTTTGCTTCTTACGTTTTTTACAAAACGTAAGCGTGCGATGAAAGGCAATACGATCGAGCCAAATAGGAATACCCGTCGGCTCACTAAAATGCCCGACCGCCTTCCAAGCCAGCGCAAACACATCCTGAACCAGCTTCGCGGCATCCTCACGATTACTAGTCATGTTATACGCAAATCCGTATATTCTATCATAATACCGGCGAACAAGCTGCTCATAGGCAGACAAATCATCCATCTGCGCACGGCGGACGAGATCCACATCGCTCAACTCTGGACGAGTCTCTTTTTTTAAATTTTCAGTCATACAATTTTCCAAATAGTGCCTCTGATGTGTAGCAAAGTTTCCAATGCTTGGAAAAATAAAAGGAAATTTAAATTAGAGCAGGGGAGTCCTCCCAGCGAAAAAATAGAGAGATAACGCAAAAAAGGCTTCTTTTTTAGGGGGAATTTTGGAAGGGTACTCGCTTCAAAAAATATGGGGTTTATAGAATACAATCTAAAACAAGGCAAATCCACAGAGGAACAAGCAATTATGAGCAAAAAAATGGTAACAATTGATGGAAATACAGCGGCGGCGCATGTAGCGTACGCCTTCAGCGAAATCGCAGCAATCTACCCGATCACCCCATCATCAAACATGGGCGAATACGCAGATGTTTGGGCATCACAAGGGCGTAAAAATATTTTTGGCACGACGGTTGGCGTAACCGAAATGCAGTCGGAAGCCGGTGCCGCCGGTGCCGTACACGGTTCGCTTAGCGCGGGTGCACTGACCACGACGTTCACTGCGTCGCAGGGTCTCCTTCTGATGATCCCTAATATGTATAAGATCGCCGGCGAAATGCTCCCAACCGTCTTCCACGTCTCCGCCCGCTCCCTAGCAGCACAATCCCTATCCATTTTCGGCGACCACTCCGACGTCATGAGCGTCCGCAACACCGGATTCGCAATGATCAGCGCTAACGGCATTCAAGAAACAATGGATCTCGCGATTGTCTCACACCTCGCAACCCTAAAAGCCAGCATTCCCTTCCTCAACTTCTTCGATGGCTTCCGCACCTCGCACGAAGTGCAAAAAGTGGAAGATATCA
>JAOZMR010000292.1 GCA_029934215.1 Pontiellaceae bacterium
GCTTTCGTTGCTTTCCAGAATTAGAAAGCGAGAAATTGAAGCAGAATTACGCCTCGGGGTGGTATACTATAAACCGACAATGAGTGGAACACTTTAACCGGCCGCTGGCAATTTAGATTAAATGAAAAATATCTATCGCAGATTCCGGCTCTGCAGGTGCTGATGAATTCGGGCTGTTCTGGCGAAATTTTTTTCGTCCGAACCGGCGACCGCGCTGCAGCCTATAGATGAAGCATAATGCAACGCTGAAAATCAGTTCGGTGTAAGATCTCTGTTTGAGGAATCCTGGGTTTTACTAAGATGATCTCCTGTAAACACAATCGCAAACTGCTTCGGAGCGCTGCGAACGGTCATGCCGTCGGTGTAAATCGCGACAGCTTGAACGCGAGCTGGACCTTCGCCGATGGTGCGTTCATCAAAAACCAGCTCGGTGCCGTATGCGGCACGCACGAGCTCTCGCCCATTCCAAAGAAGGTAAATCTCTGTTGGCAGTTCTTTGCCTTCTGCTTCGACCGTGAAAACGATCTGCTGTGGCTTGCGATCGGTGAGGTTCGTGATTTCTAGCGACCTACCTTTTTTGTTGATGATTACAGGAAGGTCGATGAAGCTTCCTGGCATGACAGGAAGCTTCGCTTGAGCAATTAATCGGACCTCATGGTACCCATCGCCCATTTCAGAATATGGCAAATCGATGAGCGATATTTCGTCCGCGTCTTTGATCTTTTTCCCGTTTAGTAACGCGCTGTAAAGTGCGCGTGCCCGAATCGGGAATTTTGCTTTTGCAACAAATGCGGCGTCGCATTTGCTTGAAATTTCTTTACTGAGCCCGATTGCTTTAAGCTGAACAGGCAGTGTTGTGATTTGCGAAAGTGGGTTGCCGAGAAGTAGCACTTGCACCGGGCTCAAAATCGATTGGTAAAAGCTTTCCATCGCGGTGCACCCAGACGTGTAGTGAGCATAAAAGCGGGCATGCGGAAACTTCCCCCATCCGTTATACGGTTCGGTGACCATGCCCGCCGTAACGGTTGCGCCAGCGGAAAGCCAATCGGTACATTTGCTCTGTCGCTTCTGAAATTCAGCTGACCAACTCGTGAAATGCTCCGCCATCGCGCCAGGCGCAAAGGTTCCAAAGTTCGAAGGCGTCACCTGTTCGGAGCCAGTCATCACTCCCATCAAATTGGTTTGCATGAGCATTTGATTTGTGGTGATCACCACGGAGCCGCCGCGCATCGCAACCTCAGTCTTTACGTCGTTGAATTGCCACTCACGCGGCACCGAACGAGCTTCGTCATCGGTTTCCACCAAAAGGATCCTTGGGTTTTTTCCGCTTTTTCTAGCGCGAATGCCATCTTCGATGCAGCGGATCACCGTATCCATATCCGTACCATTTTCCCCAATGTAGCCAAGCATCATGCTGGGTAGCGGCATCCTTTGCTTGAGGTTTTCTTGAAAAAACGCGAAGGATCTCGGCGGATTCTTTGGTCCGCCATCCGTTGCTGGACCTGCGAAGAGCGGAGAAAGAACCTGTCCTTTTTCAACATTTTCGATATTTGGGGTTTTTCCGTAGAGAAAGGTTAACCCCATAATAGACATCTGCTGGCGATCGTTGGCGGAGGTGATAATGCGAATGGGGAAGTCAACGGAGTAGACCCAAGCCAGAACCTGATTATCAAGGTTGCGGTCGATCAGTGTTCCAACCGCAGGGTCATAAATATATTTTTCAAATTCCTCGGGCGTACACTCGGCTCGACCGGTTACGATCGATTCGGGGAGATCCAGATAAATCAGATTCAATCCCGGAACACGGTGCAGCCCAGCAAAAACATTCGCAGCCTTCTTCGATGCCTGCGAATTTGCATTCACCAGCACCGCCACCTGATGCGGCATCTGCGCGACTGCCTGCGTCCCGATCAGCAGTAAAACCGTAGAAAACAGACCAAGAACTCTTAAATTTAGACATGTACAACTCCACATTTTTCGGCAATCCTTCTTCGATAATTGATATTCAATGCTCATATCTCTACGATACTCTCTTGACGAAAATCAAACAAGAACGGATAGTCTACGGCAGTGAAAAAAAAAGCAGCCATTTTAAGTCTACTGACATTCGCCTTATCCGCTATTGCTGTCGAAGAGGAGTTTGCCCGCTACCAGATCATCATCGACAAACATCCCTTCGGCGAAGAACCGCTCGAAGCCGAACCTGTCCCGATTCCTCTCAATCAATCCTTTGCGCGCCATCTACGGCTCTCCATGCTTTTCGAAGGTCCAAACGGTGATGTGCGTGCAGGTATCATTGATGCAAAAGATAAGAAAAACTACATTTTAAGCATAGGTGACCCCGAGGGAGGGCTCGAGTTGCTCGAAGCAGACCTTTCCGCTTCAGAAGCAATGCTTCGAAAAGGAACCGAGGTCGCTCTATTTAAACTGGAGTCCGATAAACCAGAACCCCTCTCTAAAAGCCAGCAAGCCGCTCGACGTAGCTCCTATGCTGGACGCCGCAGTTCTCGCATGGCAGCAACAAAAAAACGCACAGAACCCAAAAGGTCAGCCGCTCCTCGGCTCACCGGAGCAGCGCTCAAGAAACATCTGGAGGGCGTTCAGATGAACGCCATCCGCGAGGGGCTGCCGCCCCTGCCGTTGCCTCTCACGCCGGAAATGGATGCGCAGCTTGTTAGCGAAGGCGTACTGGATCCGCAGTAGGATTTTAACTCGCTGAAAACAAGCCCTCATACAAAAAAACCGTTTTTGAGTTTTGCCTCGCAAATTGAATAATACCACTACCTGACGCCTCTTTTTAAGCGCCGTCGTTTCCAATATTTGGAACTCCTTTGTGACCTTGGAGAAAATCAAATTGCAGGAAGGGCGGGTTGTGTCACGCATCTACTCACGATCGTGAGTAGATGCGTGACATGCCGAGTTCTATTTAACCGCTAATTACCCATAAGTCTCGGAACTGACTAGCCAGACGACAGCCCTCAGTTAGATCCATTAACCTTTTCCTCCCTCGCCATAGTACAATGGTTCCCGGATGCCCGTCGTTTTTTCTTGCTGGATATCCTCCTAACTGGGCGATCCATACTAGCGCTTCGGCTATGGTAGAAGGAGCCGCAGGAAGAGATTGTGTTGATTTGATCACGAGAATTTTCCACTCCTCCTCCGAGAAAAATTGGCTCTTCACGAATGTGCGTTTTTTAGAGGCTTTTTCTCGTGGATAGA
>JAOZMR010000061.1 GCA_029934215.1 Pontiellaceae bacterium
CGTGATCAAAAACAGCTGTAGAATCGTGATTGTGGTGGTAGCGAAAGGGGCTTAATTTAGTGCCATTCTTCCCACGGAGGGTAAAACGTCCCACGGATTTGGGGCAGAGCCGCTCTCTGGATCCGTGGGGCGTTTTACCATCCGTAGGAAAGATCTCCAGAAACACATTCAGGAGGCATTTTAGCGAGTCGCTTGTTTATGGTTTTTAACTCTGTATGTACGAGCAAAAATGGCGCGATTCAACGTGCGAGGAAAAACCAGAAAAACGGTGTTTTGTATGAGGGCTGGCCCTCTACTTGAGCCTATTCTGATCCTGATCCGTGGGACGTTTTACCATCCGTGGGGACGAATGGCACTAAGTTAAGCCCACTTTGCAATCATTGCCGATCGAACTAAATCACGATTCTACAGCTGTTTTGATCACGAATCGCACGAATCTACACGAATCTTTTCTGGTTCAATTTTGATCTATTTTAGTCCCATTCGTGTAGATTCGTGCAATTCGTGATCAAAACCTGATCCTGTCCGTTTTCTTTGTTTTATTTTTAGTGTTGCCAATTCAAGACCGCCTGCATTCCGCCTAAAATCCCTTAACTTAGTGCCATTCATCCGTGGGGACTTCTCTTTCCAACCTCTGGAAGAACCCACCCCGCCCATCCTCCTTCGCCAAAGGCTGCGGCGGACAAGTCGGGCAGCCTTTTAGAAAACCTGATCCAGCTTGTTTCCAATAGTTGGAACCCTTTTTTTCGCATGCTATATCCTCGAAATCAGCTTTTCGAGCACCCTCTAGTTAAAAATACGATTGCAAATGAGATTATTTCTGATAGTTTTTCTCGCTTGTCTAACTAGGAGTTCTATATGAAAAAAATCGTCGCAGTTCTTACCGCCATCACTCTTTTACAAACTACGTCCACGTTCGCACAGGAGGATGTTCTCTGCTATGAGGATGAAGGCACATATCCCATTCAGGTGTCTCTTTATCCTACCGTGCAAATTGCTCCTTATGATCGGGATGTTACGGGTATTCGCCTTAATGTGATTGGTGTAAGCCGAAATATGACGGGTCTTGATGTCGGGGGAATCAATCAGTCGGATGAATCGTTCCGAGGTGTTGGTATTGGTGTTGTGAACTTGTGCCAAGGAGATGCGAATGGGCTGAGTATTGGTTTCATCAATAATGTGAACGGCAATATGGTTGGGTTTCAGGGGATCCCTTTCCTTTCTTTCTGGAATGCTTATAATGTGGTTCGTGGAAGAATCGCTGGGCTTCAGGGTGGACTCTATAATCAGGCTGCAGAGATTAGCGGGCTTCAAGGCGGGCTGTTCAATATTGGATATCAAGCGAAGGGCGGGCAAGTTGGTTTGTACAATTATTCGAGCACGTTTGGTGGTGCCCAATTTGGGGTCGTAAATATCGTCGACGAAGAGGCGCATGGTCTTCAGGTCGGAGTTTATAACGGGGGCGGTCATTTCCGTGGGCTTCAAATCGGAGTCGTAAACCAAACCCAGACGCTCGAAGGTCTTCAGATTGGTCTCGTGAATGTGGTTTCTCAAAAAGAAGCGATGCCTATGATGATTTTTGCTAATTGGCAGTTCTAGAGCGATTCCGGCACGGGTTGCGTTTCTGCTATGTTTTTTCGTAGATACGTTTATGAGACTGCAACCCGGCAAAACGAAATGGTCCTGTGCGATATTGAGGGAAGTCGTGCGTCCCTCCGTCGGTCGGTGTTCCGTAGTGGTAAATGTCTTCGTATTGCTGAAATGTGAGTTCTGCGCGTTCGGTTAGCATTGTTTGGTGTAGTTTTGTGAGCAATGATTTGCGATAGTTTGGCTGCACGACCCCGCTGAAAAATTCGCCGACGCACCCGGACCCGTAGCTGTATAGTCCGATCCGCTGTCCGCTCAAATCCTCGGCGTTGTCGAGGAGAGATGTGAGCCCCACGTAGAGCGCGGCGGAGTAGCAGTTTCCCGCGTCGCGGCTGTACAGCAACGATTCGCCGATCACCCGTTCGAGGTTTTCTTCTGAGATGCCGCGAGCTAGTTTTTGATGCGCTTTCGCCGCCATTCGTGTGAATGGAATGTGGTAGCAGAAGCGGGAGAAGTCTTCGAGCGAGCGCCCGCTCTCTTCGGCGTATTGTTTCCACGAGGCTTTGAGGGATTTTATGTAGGTTAGGGTCGAAAATTTTCCGTCAACGAGTGCCTCGGATAAGTAGTTGGGTCTCCAGAAATCCATCACGTCTGCTGAGTAAAAGCCGGCTTCTGGGTCGATGGTTAGGATGCGCGGGTCGGCGGAGATGGTGAACGCGACTGCGCCGCAGCCTTGTGTCGATTCGCCGGGGCTTTTGAGTTTGTAGCGTGCGATGTCTGAGGCGATGACAAGGACCTTGTTTTGCGGGCGCATTGCCACGAGTCCCATTGCCATGCGTAGGGCAGCTGTCGCGCTGTAGCATGCTTGTTTGAGTTCCACCACGCGGCAGCGTTCCGGCAGGTCGAGCAGGCTGTGTAGAAATAAGCCAGCGGCCTTTGATTGGTCGATCCCGCTCTCGGTCGCAAAGAGAAGGGTTTCAATGTTGTCGAGTGCGCCTCTCTGTTTTAATGGGAATGCTGCGCTCGCCGCCATCGTCACAATATCTTCATCCGGCGGTGAAATCCCCATTTTGCTCTGCCCGATGCCTATAATGTATTTGTTCGGATCGATGCCGCGAGCCTCGGCCAGCGTTCTCAGGTCGAGAAAGTATTGCGAGGTGTAAAAACTAATCTGGTCGATGCCGATGTTCATAAAATTAAATCTCCATTGCTCTTTAATGCCTGAATGTTTTTGCAGCCGAGCAGGAAAATCGCAACCGTAAATTCACGTTTGATTCGTCGAATCACGGTGCGCACCGCATCGGTCGACTCCATGGCCGGCGCCAAAAATGGACGCGCCATTGCGCAGATCGACGCGCCGAGGATCATCGCCTTCGCCATATCGATTCCTGAGCGAATTCCGCCCGAGGCAATCAGTGTGAGATCGAACGGTGCGAGTTGTTGTAATGCCAGTGGCGTTGGAATTCCCCAGTCCTGAAACAGCGTTCCAAGCGATGGATCGTCGCTCCGTTCTCCTTCAACCCAGCTCCACGAGGTGCCGCCCGAGCCCGCAACGTCGATGGTGTGTATTCCGGCTTGAATCAGCAGGGCTGCATCCGGCGCCGAAATCCCAGCACCAACCGCTTTGGCGATCACTGGAACTTCCAACCCTTGGACAATTTCTCCAATTTTTTTCCGAAGGTTGGAAAAGTGGGTGTCTCCCTCTGGCTGGATTGCTTCCTGCAATGGGTTGAGGTGAAGACAGAGCGCATCGGCTTGCAAAACATCAACGGCGGCGTTTGCATGCTGAAGCGTCATGTTTTCGTTGAATTGGACTGCGCCAAGGTTTGCGAGTAGTGGTGTGTTTGGTGCCACGCCGCGCAAAGCAAAACTAGATTCGGCTGCTGGCTCGGCGAAAAGGATTCGCTGCGAGCCAACCCCCATCGCGATACCCTCAGCTTCCGCCGCTTCCGCCAAGTGTGTATTGATTTTCTGAAGCAACGGAGATGCGCCGCCTGTCATCGCTGAAATCATGAACGGAAAGGTGAGCTTTTTGCCGAGAAACTCAACCGAAGGATCGATTTCATCCAAATTGATTTCTGGTAGCGCTCGATGCATCAGACGAATGTCGTCAAAATAATTTCTCTGGCGATCCATTGCGGCATTTTCCGCCACGATTTTCACGTGTTGCGCTTTGCGTGTCTCAAGCTGGCTCATAAATCACCTCGTAATCCTTTTCCAATTATACTCATCAAGTCACGTGCAAAAATCAGCGTGCTCTCTTTTGTCACGTTGCGCCAAAACACACACGCTACCAGATCTCGTTTTTTTCGCCATTTCAAAAGACAGCAACGCGTGCGAAATGCAAAATTCGACCTTTTTTCAGAGGCGTTGCATCAAGAGGGTTGCCTGTTAACAGGCGCGTTTTTACGAATAAAACAACGCAATTCGGGGTTTGGCGGAAATCCTTTTGGTTTTAAAAATTGACAAGTAAGGTTGGTCTTTTTATGGTGCAACGCTTCTCTCGAAACAGAGATATGTATTTTGTAGTTAAAGGACTGCCCGATAGTGTAATGGTAGCACACAAGATTTTGATTCTTGGTGTCCAGGTTCGAGCCCTGGTCGGGCAAATTCCCTTAACGGGGGGATTCCCTTTATAATGAGGAAATGAAAACGTGAAGATTCTGGCAGGGAGAGCACATACAGGTTTGGCCGAGCGCATCGCGAAAGCGGCGGGCACGGAGCTTTGTGGTGCTGAGATTAGTCAGTTTCCTGACGGAGAGATCTTCGTGAAGATTACGGAGAACATTCGGGGCAGGGATGTATACATTGTTCAACCGACTTCTTTTCCGCCGAATGAGAATCTGATGGAATTGCTGATTATGATCGATGCCGCAAAACGTGCATCGGCGAAACGCATTACTGCGGTGCTACCGTACTATGGGTATGCACGCCAGGACCGGAAAGATCAACCGCGCGTTCCGATTACAGCAAAATTAGTGGCCAATCTGCTGGTGGCCGCAGGCACAAATCGTCTGCTGACAATGGATTTACACGCACAACAAATCCAGGGCTTCTTTGACATCCCGGTGGATCATCTGTACGCGGCGCCGGTGATTGTGAAGTATTTACGCGAAAAAACACCGGACAATCTCGTGGTGGTTGCGCCGGATACCGGCGGCCTGAAGGTCGCGGCGGCCTACGCAGATATGCTCGGCGCGGGCGTTGCCGTGGTTGGCAAGGAGCGCAAAAGCGCAGAGGATGTGGAGGCGACCCACCTCGTGGGCGATGTTAAGGGTTGCAACGCTGTGCTTGTGGATGACATCACGTCCACCGCCGGCACGCTGGTGGCCGCAGCAAATTTACTGGTTGAGGCCGGTGCCGCTTCAATTCGTGCGGCGGTGAGCCACTCGCTTTTGAATGAAAAAGGGGTGGCAAAATTAAACGCCTCACCCATCGAAGAATTAGTCGTCACCGACAGTGTTCCATCAAGGTGCGACACAGGAAATAAGGTGAAAGTCCTTTCCGTCGCCGAGCTCCTAGCGGATGCGGTTTGCCGCATTCAAAATGATAGATCGGTGACATCACTTTTTAATATTACGTAGAGGAGAAGAAAGAAAATGGACGCAAAATTGATAGTAACGAGCCGGGATTTGAAGGGGTCGCCGAATGCGCGCCGCTTGCGCCGCGACGGATTGATTCCCGGAGTGATTTACAGTGAGGGAAACAAAGCCCGCGCAATTTCACTTCCAAAACATAATTTTGAGCAGATGCTTCAGCACCACGCGGGTGACCAAATGATGATTGAAATTGAGCTGGACGGAAAGACGTTGTCCGTTCTGCTGAAGAATGTTCAACACGAGATCGTGAGCGACGGAGTTCTGCATGTGGATCTTCAAGAGGTCTCCATGACGAAGAAGCTTCGCGTTCAGATATCAATCGAGCTCGTTGGCGATGCGGATGGTGTTAAGAACGAAGGTGGCGTGCTCGACCACCTGCTTCATAGCGTGGAAGTTGCATGTTTGCCTTCCGATATCCTTGAAAAAATCGAGGTGGATGTGAGTAAGCTGAAGCTCAACGAAATGTTTACCATTAAAGACATCGATCTCGATCCTTCAAAATATGAAATTATGATGGCTGGAGACGTGGCTGTGGCATCTGTGTCTGAACCGCGTGTTGCGGCAGAGACCTCTGAAGATAGCGATAGTAGTTCAGTCGAAGAAGCGAAAGACGCATAGTGAAGTTTATCGTCGGTCTTGGAAATCCTGGGCGGAAGTATGAGATGACCCGCCACAATGTCGGGTTTCTTGTGTTAGACGAACTCGCTACACGAAATGATCTTTCGTTTCGACGTAGCTTTCGTTTCCCCGCACGAATGGCCAAAGGCCGAGTCGGCTCCGAGTCGGCTCGCCTGATTAAACCGCAGACGTTTATGAACCGAAGCGGGCAGGCGATTTGGCCGATCCTTCAAAAAGAAGGCGGAAGCATGAAGGATGTGCTCGTTGTTTTTGACGACACGGCTCTCGCCTGGGGGCAGTTGCGCATCCGCGCAAAAGGGTCTGCAGGCGGGCATAATGGAGTGAAATCGGTAATGAATGCGCTGGGTGACGGTGCTTTCGGGAGGATTCGGGTTGGCATCGGTGCAAAACCTGATAAGATGCCGCTTTCAAACTATGTCCTCGGGTCGTTCTCAACAACAGAACGGCAGGATTTGAAGGATGTGGTTCAACGGGCGGCGGATGCCGTGGAGAAGGTCTGTAACGATGGTATCGAACGGGCTATGAATGATTTAAATTGAGTATCAGGAGAAGGAGAAGAACATTGAAAACACTGTATGAGGGATTATTTATTTTCCCAGAAACACTGGCTGAAGAACAACTGGATCAGGCGATTGATGCGGTGAAGAGCGAGGTCGAGAATCTCGGCGGCTCTTTCGAAAACGTAACCCGCCTTGGAAAACGGTCGTTCGCACGTCCGATGAAAAAGAAAAAAGCGGGAATCTACGCAATTATTATGTTCCATTTCGATGGAGCACAAATAGATGCGCTGAAGCGTCGCTTGAAACTTTCCACGAATGTATTTCGTGCACAGTTTATGAAGAAGGATGAGTCCGCTCTAACCGTCAAACCAGAGGTTATCGCGGAGGAGACTCAGGAAGCATAAGTATGTCGACGTTGAATCGAGTTTTCTTGATGGGCAACCTCACCCGCGATCCAGAAGTGCGTTATACGCCAGCTGGAGTCGCGGTGGGCGACCTCGCACTGGCCGTGAACGAGACCTATAAAAACAAGGCCGGTGAACCGGTCGAGCATGTCGTTTTTTTAGAGGTCGAGGTTTGGGCGCGTCAGGCGGAAGCCTGCTACGAGAATCTCTTAAAAGGGTCTCCCGTTTTTGTGGAAGGCCGCTTGAAACTCGATCAATGGAAAAATCAGAAAGGCGAAAACCGTAAAAAACTTCTGGTTCGCGCCGACAAGGTTCAATTCCTCGGTCCACCGAGAAGACACGTAGACGAGGGCGATGCGCCAACTTCGACCGATCCGGTCGTTCCAACGCCCGCTCTCGGACCAACGGCTCCGCCGTCGGCTTCGATTACTGATAATGACGACATTCCGTTTTAATAAGGAAAGGATATAGAAATGGCATATATGGGGAACAAAGAAGAAAAACACGAAGGTAACCTGCTTGAGGGTATAACCGACATTGACTACAAAGATGCGGAGCTACTTCGCAAATTCATGACCGAACGCGGAAAAATTCTTTCGCGACGGTATACCGGCGTGACATCCAAACAACAACGTCAAGTGAAGCGGGCGATCCGCCAGGCGCGTGTGATGGGTCTTTTGCGCTAAGCAAAGTTTAGAGGAGATAGAGAAAATGGCTGTAGAAGTTTTATTGATGGATGCTGTGCCCGGACTCGGGATCGAAGGTGATGTGCTGAAAGTGGCCGATGGCTACGCTCGCAACTACCTGTTCCCTAAAGGCTTGGCGTCAGAAGTGAGCGAAGGTAAAAAACGTCAGATCGAGAAAAAACGCCTTGAGCGGCTTACTCTGATGAAAAAGGAACAAACCGCAGCAGAGGAGTTGTCAAAGAAATTTGAAGGCGTCTCCTGCACTCTTGCGGTCAAAACAGCTGACTCCGGAAAAATGTTCGGATCAGTTACGGCTGCGCAGATTCTGGAAAAACTGACCGAAGAAGGCATAGAGCTGGAACGTAATCAGCTTAAACTTGATGCGCCGCTGCATGAGCTCGGCGTGTTTGATCTGGTCGTTAACCTCCATCCAGAAGTGAAAACAACACTGAAGGTATGGATTGTTGAAGAATGAGTTCTCCAGATCAGAGCGGGCGGCGTCTTCCGCCATCTAGTGAAGAAGCCGAACGAGGAGTCCTCGGCTCCGCTTTGATCGAATCGGAACGCGTCATCGAACTATGTTCGATGAAGGCGATTTCTGGTGAATCATTTTACGTTCCAGCCCACCGGATGCTTTTCGAGAAGCTCATTGAGATGCATCAGTCAGTCAAGGCCATCGATTTGTTGACCGTGGGTGAGGACCTGAAGCAGAGCGAAATGCTAGATCAGGTCGGTGGGTATGCCTTTCTTGAGGGTTTGATTGATAGCACTCCAACCTCCGCTCACGCGGAGTTCTACATGGAGATCGTCCAGCAAAAACATCTCTTTCGGCGCATAATCGCTCAGGCAGTGGAGTCAATCGACCTATGCTATACAGAAGAAGATGCCGAGGAACTGCTCAACCGAACGCAAGAGCAATTTTTTGAATTGAGCGACCAAAAGGCTTCTTCAATCGAGGAGTGGAAAGAGGTCGTATACAAAACAGCAGGACAAATCATTGAAGGTGTAAAAACCGAAGATGGTGTCCCAACGGGTTTTATTGATCTCGATAAAGAGTTGCGAGGTTTACACAAAACGGACATGATTGTTCTCGCGGCACGTCCCTCGATGGGGAAAACCTCACTTGCGATGAACATCGCCGAACATGCGGCTCTTGGAAACAACCCTGAACACAAAGCGTACGCAATCGGCGTATTTAGCTTAGAAATGTCGCAACAGCAGCTCGTCCGCCGTATGCTATTTAGTAAAGCCGGAGTTCCTGCGTGGAAGGATTTCCGTTCGAACGACGATAATGCGCGCTTAACCCAAGCCGCAGACCAGCTCGGGAAGGCGGCAATCATTGTGGATGATTCCGCAGGTCTCGACATCATGGATTTACGAGCCCGCGCCCGCCGCATGAAACGCCTCTATAATGTGGATCTACTCGTGATCGACTATCTTCAGCTCCTCGGCGATAAACGCCGCCAGCGCGATGGCCGGCAACAGGAAACAGCTTCCATCTCCAACAGCATCAAGGCGATGGCAAAAGAACTCGATGTGCCCGTCCTCATTCTTAGTCAGCTCAGCCGAGCCCCCGAACAGGGCGGACGCGATGGGTCGCCCCGATTGTCGGACCTGCGCGACTCGGGTGCGATTGAGCAGGATGCCGATGTCGTGCTGCTTCTCCAACGACCCTCTTTTAATGATGCTCATAAGGGGGATGTTGACGAAAACGATCCTCTCGCTATCGTGCACATCGCAAAACATCGTAATGGTCCAACGGGGAAAATAGACTTAAACTTCTTTAAAGAAATGACTCGATTCGAAAGCCGAGACACGCATCACATAAATGACGAATAATTTTACAAAAACCCGTTATGAAGATTCAAAAACACCCCTTGACCGTTTTGCTTGTGGCCCTTTTTCTGGGTACAATCGAACTCTCCGCACTAACGATTGATGCTGTGCGCATCGAAAATCTTGAAAAAGAAATATTAGAAGACTCCTTCATCAAAGCTTACACCTCCCTGCGAGCAGGACGAGAACTGGCAAGCGAGGCGGAACTCCATGCGGCGGTCGCGCAAGATGTTGAAAGCCTAAAGCACTCGGAACGCTTCTCCTACGTCCGCGCCTTTGTGGAACAAGATCGCGAGAAAATCACACTCGTTTATAGCATAACCCCGCGCCTTCGTCTTCGCCAAATCGAAGTGGTCGGTGCAAAAAAGATGGGGAACAAAAAAGTCAAAACCGAGCTCGGTCTTGGTTTAGGCGATTTTGTGGATGAGGCGGTCGTGGGTCAAAAAGCCCGTAAAGTGGAAGCCTTTTTCCGGAAAAACAAATATCCAGACGCAACCGTTACGTGGGAATTGACGGGCGATAAAAAAACGGGCGGGGCAGATCTTCTGCTTACTGTACACGAAGGCATGCAATTGCGCGTGAAAAGAATCCGTTTCGAAGGTGCAAGATTCTTGAGTGAAGCTCGTTTGGCGCGAACGGGGCGATTCTTCAAAAAACTAGTCCCAAGGATCACTCGCTCCAAAAAGAAAAAAGAAGTTTTCGATGCAAGCGAAGTGCAAAGCGTATTGAATCAAAAAACAACCTGGTGGATCACCTCTTGGTTCGGAGTATATCGTCCAGAATTCGCCGGAGCGGATCAAGCGGCTCTCCGCAAATTCTACCTAAATCACGGATTTCTCGATGTGAAAATCAATGAATCTGAGATTCAGGATCTCGGAAGCGGAAGCATCGAGCTCCTCTATCGTATTCACGAAGGCGAACAATATAACGTGGGAGCGATAAGCATCGACGGAGCAACCTTGTTCGAGCCGGACGTGCTAAAAAAACAGACCCGTTTACGCTCAGGCCATCTCGCATCACGCGCCGCAATCGATGCCGCCGCTGCTAAAATGACTCGCTACTACGGAAACCGAGGCTACATCCGAAGCACCGTACGCCCCGTCATTCAAACCGACCCCCTATCTCGCACGGCGGACATCTGCTTCACCGTACGCGAAGGAAGTCAGGCATTTATCAATGAGATCACAATTCGAGGAAACGAAAAAACACGCGATGAAGTATTGCGCCGCGAGCTAGCTGTCCGCCCAGGAGAGCTATTTCATCAGCAAAAAATCGAAACCAGCGAGCGACGTCTCAAAAACCTCGACTACTTCGAATCCGTCACCCGTTCCTACGTCCCAGCCGCAAAAACAAACGCCTACGACCTCACCTTCAACGTAAAAGAAAAAGCGATGGGAAGCTTCCTCGTTGGCGCTGGGTTCTCCACCGTAGACAGCATCGTTGGCTTCGCCGAAATGTCCCACGGGAACTTCGACATCAAACGCTGGCCGCCGGTTGGAGCTGGCGAAAAAATGAAAGTCCGCGTGCAGGCTGGGTCCGAGCGAAACGACCTAGAAGTTTCCTTTGGCAAACCCTGGTTCCTGGATCGGGAACTTACACTCGGGGTGGATCTATACCGTCGCTCGGCAAGCTTCTATAGCGAAGAATACGACCTAACAACAACAGGAACTCGCCTCTCGCTGAGCAAAAAGCTCACCTCATTCGCCCGAGGAACACTCAGCTACTCACTAGAACAGTTCGATATTCTTGGCGTAAGCACCACAGCACCGCGCGAAATACGTACAGAAGAAGGCTCGCGGATGAAATCCACCCTTGGTGCCTCTGTTTCCCGCAACACAACCGACCACGTTTTTGCACCGACGCGAGGAAACAAAACCACAGGTTCGCTAGGTTTCTCTGGAGGACCGCTCGGAGGCGACACAGAAATTTACTCAATCGAAGCCAAATCGTCACACCACTGGCCGCTCATAAACGACCATATCTTCAACATAAAAGGAATCGTTCGAGTTGTCGACTCATACGGCGACAGAAACGTGCCGCTTTTCGACAAACTATTTCTCGGAGGACCTCGCACCATCCGAGGCTTTGCCTACCGCGACATCAGCCCACGCTCTGTTGACGATCCAAACGAACCGATTGGCGGGAACAGCAGTTTTTATGGAACAGCAGAATACACCGTACCGATGTGGAGCAAAATCCGAGGTGCAGTATTCTACGACATAGGAGCCGTCAACAAAACCGCGTTCGATTTTGGGACCGAGGGACTCAACTCCAGTTATGGATTTGGAGCACGCTTCGATTTACCGATGTTCCCCCTACGCCTCGACTACGCATTCCCGCACATCATGGACACAATCAACGAAAATGCATCACCCCGCTGGAACTTCTTATTGGGATACACCTTTTAGAGGGACTGAATTCCAAGGGTTGAAAAGTCCCTCTAGGGAGGGGGGATAATGGGTGGGAGGTTAAGCGTAATCACCATTGTTTTCAGGGTTGAAATAGTCCTTTAGCACTGCTGTTTTCGACAGAAGGCTGAGCTGTTGCGAAAGTGCTTTTTGTATTCCC
>JAOZMR010000293.1 GCA_029934215.1 Pontiellaceae bacterium
ATAGGTTCTCCAGAGAAGATAACCGTGCCATCGCTTGTACGATAACCAAAGTAGAACTTAATATCGCTCGTTAGGAAATCTTTCAAACCAGTGCCTAAGTTATAAGGACCCAATACCAGTGGTTCACCTGAAACGATGGTATGGGTATCAAAGGCCACTATTGAGTCCATACTCATATCCCACGCTTCAAAACCAGTGGCTAAAGACACAACAAACCATAGATCTGGACCAAATGGATGTAAGTGAATATCAAGCAGTACAACTATATCAACATCCCCACTATGGTTAGGATCAAAGCGAATAACCTGCGTTACGCTGACTTGTTCTCCATCCGCAGCATTATAAGGCACAGTGCCTCCATACGCACCGCCATCATTTGACCAACCACCAGTGAAACTAGCATCTGAAGTGCCAAAACTGCCGTCTGATTTTATGGTAGGTGCAGGCGCATCTTCTGAAGTACCATTCGTAGATGGTAATTGCTTGCATTCGCCATCAACAAAGACATTGCCTGCGCCTGTGCATTCTTCTTCAGTTGCCTGAGCCGTGACTGTCACAGCAATACTGACTGTCTTACCATCATTATCAGTTACCGTTATGGTTGTGCTAACAGCTTCTGTGACTTCAGCAGCGGTGATGGTGACTGTTGTACCATCATCTCCTAAAGTCGCGTCCGCTACGGAAGCATCTACAGATGCAACTGTATAAGGCGCACTTCCACCATGAATAGTCACCGATCCAGCAACAGGTTGACCCGAAGTCGCACTGATTTCAGTCGGCTCTACCTTGAATTCCTCAAACTTCGAGGTAATCTCAAAGTCTTGAGTCGCTGTAATATTATTATCAGCAGTACGCACCGTTAAGGAGAAAGTACCGGTTGTGCCATTCAGAGCCTCTACGACTATAACGCTTCTGGGATTGATCACAGAGTCAGGAATTGGCGTGTTATTGGTAATTTGCTCTGTATCATCGCCGTCAGCCTTAACATAATAGACTCTCACGCCAACTGAGCTGTTTGCTGAAATCTGTAGGAATACACCTTTAGGATGTGCAAACAATTCTCCAAATTGATCCCAACTGGTTACTCTTAGCGGCACCACACCATTTACAGGAATTTTACCGCTTTCGACATCCAATTTAATCTCAGTCAGTTCTTGCTTGACTGGGACTTCTACCGTTATATCTGAACCTTCCAACTTAGGTTCTTGAAAGACTAACTGAACCGAATCTTCACCACCTACAAAGGCTGTCGGATCATAAGTGATGGATGACATATCCCCGACCAGCTCATTCGCTTTCAAATCAGTATGGTCAGCAACAGTACCATTAGGAGAAATTAGCTTTATTGGAAGTGAGGGACTAGTTGAATTGCCAAAGTCGTCCGTCAGTTTAATGTTGACTTCCCTAAACAAAGTCCAAAATTCGATTGGATCTGTATTAGGTTTAGGAGTGGCTTTCATTGAGGTAATCGTCTGCCAATGACCATCAATCATTTGGTAAACTGACGGGCTGGCAGGAATGATATCAGAATCTGCAATTGCAGCCGGTACATTAAATTCACCATAAGCACCATCTTCGGTGGAAATGACATAGTACTCATTTAAACCAGTACCACTTGCTACATCAAACCTAGCACCCAATTGGTCCTCATTTTGACCCACAGTGGAATTAGTGGATTCAACAAGACGGCCACCTGCATAGTGGTTGAGAGTCATACCTGTTGGCCCACCTGTATTGATAAGACTATCAGTACCAGTAGCAAAAACACCATCACCATTATCCTTACGGACATGGAATGCGTTATAACCTAATACATTTTTCGTTATTGAAACGCCTGCTTGGACAGAAGTCACCCAGCCAGATGAAATCTCTGCCACTAACTGATCTGCTACGATTTTCAGAGGAGTCGGATCCGAATCAGCAATGCTTGTCTGGTTCTTAATATGAGCTACCATCTCGGCAGAACCCAATTTCAGTGCCTCGTCTTGGGCATCACCCAAGATAGTACCCGAATTAGACACACACACATTCCCACTGCTGAAAATGAAACTGATTGCGGTATTGCTCACATGTTCAGTATCATCTTTAAGGTTCACAGTGTAGCCTTGATTAGCTTTTGTCTTGTTGCCATACTGGTCTAACATGCAGGCTTCTAATTGCGTACCCGATATGGCATCTGCATTATCAGAAATGGTTGCCTTTTCTGAATTCAACAACAGCTTTTTCGGTTGTGAAACAGGATTCACCACAAGGGTGTCATTATTATACATGTCCACAGAAGACAAGCCTATATAGTTCTCCCCATCCAAGGTTGCTTCCATGTAGTATTTACCCGCAACTGTGACTTCAGACGGAATATAGATCGTTGCTTCACCTTTGCTCATGTTACCATCCAAGGTAATAGAGTCTTTAGCAACATTCCCGACTCCATCAGGACCTGCCGGACGAAAGACAAGCGTCACTAAACCAGAAACGGCATTGTTTATGTTTTGACCAAATACATTTGGTGTAGCCACACTACCCATCGCATACTGAATATCAATGTCTTTATAGGCAACCACCTTAACTTGGGCACCTTCTTTACCGGCTGTGGTAACACCATCAATACCTTTATCAATAGCATCTGAATCGTTAATGTCACCCCCGGTAAACTCCGTAATGTCAAGTAAAGCGACATCAAGATCAGCATAGTCAACAGTGATGATCTTTTGGGTTTTGTCAATCACATTGACCGTTGTACCACCTACTTCGTTAGGAAAGATGACTTCCTGAAGCGTGATGTTAATAGTGTCTGTCGTACCGCCGGCTTCGACCGGATAGCTGATATTAACCTTGCCGATGCCAGCTTTCAGTCTAACGTAGCGAGTCGCACCTCCATTTACTGAAGTATCTTCAAAATGTGCTGGTTCTTCGGTGGTACCTGAGTCTCCTTTTGCCTCAACTTCCCCTTTACTAGAACTCACGACCGCCACGATTCTTGAGCCGAAGCTCTCGCCGGCTGTGTCCACCTCGCCTCTGGCATTTAGCCCGACGATAGACAAGTTTACTTTACTGCCAGCCTTTACAGTCGTAGCGTCAACGGTAAAGACACCGCTATTCGTAGAGGTCTCGGAATGAGCCGTTGTGGCTACACCCAATACCAATACGGATACCATTGCTGATGCAAGGGCAGCCCTCTTTATTATACTCATT
>JAOZMR010000294.1 GCA_029934215.1 Pontiellaceae bacterium
TTCATTATGTTTACGGTTTCATTTTTCCCGACATACTGGACTTATCCTGTCGCGATGTGTTCTTTCGCGGTTAAACCTCTTGTAGCTGTTTCCAGACATTCGTTCGTTGCGTGCATAATTCGGTGTGAAAGTGGTACCATTCAACTTGCGAGGCAAATCGTTGAAATGGGCGTTTTGTATGAGGGCTGGTCCACATTTTCCTTTGGCGCTCTATGCCTTCCATTCCCCGCAACGAAGCTGCGGGCATCGTCTACTTTACTTCCACCCAATCAACAAACCATCAACAAACCAAAAACCAATAAAACAAAGGCCTTAACGACCGTTTTCACAGAAAACCCGTGCAGGATTCAGCTCCTGCATCAACAAACGGTTATGCCCAAAAAGGAATATAACGACGGTTCCGCACTCCGGCATCGGGATCATACGGTCGAATCGTCCCAGCCGCTACAGTTTGCGCAATAATGCGCGAAGCCTGTGCTTTATTTTGCTCCTCAATACCAAAGCGCTCCCGGATGGTTCCGTTATTCATATCCTACTTATTCACATATTTCAGGCAACTGTGCAGATAAACCGCCCGAACTCGATCCGCTTTATCCATCTCCTTTAGCTCTTTATGGGAAAACAAGGTGGTTCGGGTATGCTCCTCCAACGCCTCAAACAACGGGGCAGGCAGCTGGTAAAACTCCGTTTGCGTTACCACTTTATCAACGCCACTTCCCAGTTCCTCGCAAATACCGACACGACGAAGAAAAGAGGCGATGCCTTCGTTTCGACTGCGCGGCGGCGTATCCAGAAAACGAGCCGTCTCCATCAAGGGTTTTCCTGGATTCGTAATTTCCATGCGACCATCGAAAAGTTCGATCATCGGTCCGGTTCCTGTAATCGAAAAATCCTGATGAATAATGGCAAAAAGGTTTTAATCGTTTCGATCAGTCCTTCAAAACCGACTGCATATCCCTTATTGCCTTCCAATTCACGTATCGTCTCGATCCGGGAATTACCTCGATAAAGAATGACTCGCACCGCCTTGCGCTGCAAATGTCGAAACCGTTGTAACTTTTTAGCAAAAAGAATGGCGCCAAGGTTTGTGATGCTCTAGGAGCCTCTACCCCCTTCAACAACAATAAAACCCTTTTCAAGTCGAATCAGAATCCCACGCCGGTCTTCGGGTAATAGAAAGTCGGTCATATCGAAATAGGCTGGATAGTCGATCAACGCAAAGACCTCATCCGCCGAAATATCTTGTGCGGCCATTTGGCGTTCAAACGGGGTTTCATCAAAAATCCGCCACAAATCGCGTTCCTTTTCCGGAAACTCCTTCAGCTTTCCAACTCCTGCTGTTTATAGCGCGTTTTTGACGCGGAAAAGGTCGTCCCTGAACAAGCATGTGTATCGTCTTCAACACCCCATACCACATAAGCAAAGGCCTTTCCCAATAATGCGGCAGAATTGGCTAACGCAGAAATATACTCACCAATCATAGGCGCATCGGCATTGTTGTGCTTAAACTCCACCCATTCTGTTTCTGATGGCATGCGAGTCAGCTCGTTCAGCAAGCTCTGCAAATATTCTATTGTGTGTTTTACAGTCATAACATTTTTCTAGTTCCATATCACAGACTCTCTAAATGCCGAACTGGAGCTCATCGTCCCAAGCCCCGTTCCTTCTATTTTTATCTCACATATAGTTCAGATTAACAAACGTCCAAATCAACAACCACGACATCGCCCTGAGCCGATGAAATAGAGACAATTTCAGGATCGGTAATTTTGTTCCCTCCGAACATCGCTTTACCGGGAAACACATCCGTCCATTTATGTTGTTCTCCTTGCGCTAATGGTTCCGTTTGGCTTTTTTCACTACTCTTCCAAATCCAGTTTTCTTTATAACGATCTGCGACACGTAGTTCGGACAAATCAGGGATTCCTGTATTTGTTATTTCGATGGAATTCATCATCAACATCTTGTTAATTGTAACGTTACAAGTTCGTCTTGTTGCGTCGTTCAATCGCTCCAAAACGGACGGATAGAGATTTTTAGATGCCAACGCCAAAAACCCAGAAAGATCTAGATCTGACGTTATCTGAAAATACCGTTCAACGTACGCAGTGGGATCAAAACGTTTGCTTTGCGATCCACACCACGAAATATAATACGGAATATAAGGGTTCACTCAATAATAAGTCATGATTTTCAACTCGGAAAAATCGTGTAATTCCACTTTGGAAATTTTTCGTCGTAAGAGATGTTTAATGCCTGCATTTCTTCATCTGTGACCTTGATGCCTGTCTCATAGACGCGAGTTATCCGATGCGCCTGTACCTTGAGACCAGACTGCGTGGTTATTGTATTTAGATAGTTGAGTACGGTCTCGTAACTGTCCAGCGGCTTACCTTTCCAATTCTTGGAGATCTCGCTAAACAGACGGTGCTCGATTGGGTTCCACTTCGAGGCACCTGGAGGGTAATGAGCGACGGTTATAGTGAGACCGTGGCGGTTTGCTAGTTGCTTTTGAAGCATGTGTTTCCATAGGCGATTATTCGAGCCGTTGCTTCCGCCGCCATCGGCTAAGATGGCGAGTTTCTTGATGCCTTTATATCGGCTCTCCCCCTCGTTGATCAACCACTTCTCGATTGAATCGACGGCGAACTCTGCGGTGTCTTTCGAGTTTCCAACGGACACCGTACCGCAATTTGCTTCCACGTCGTAAATTCCGTACGGAACAGCTTTGTCAATCGCGTCGGAAAGGAAGTCGTGATCGTTGACAGCGATCGGTTCTCGGTTCCATGCGGTGCCATCGTTTTTGAATTGCCCGATCGCCTCTTTTTTCTTGGTGTCGATGCTGATGATAGGTCGTCCCTCTTCGGCGCAGCTCTTGCGAAGTTTGCCGATATGAATGAACTGCGCGTTGCGATCCGCAGGCGGAGTTTTACTAACGCGGGCGAGCTGCTTGTGGTTGACCTTCAGAGAGTACCCCATTTTCCGAAGCAATCTTGAAACCGTATTGGCACTCACTTCAATCCGGAGTTTCTCGGCGATTTTGGCGGTCGTCTTGTGCGTCCATTTCAAACTCGTCATGGGATCACCAGCCGTCTCGTGGCGCATCAATTTTGCAATGCAATCGATTATTTCAGGGCTTTTTTTTCGATCTTTTTGCGACCACCCCCGGCTTGCGGATGCGTTCTGGATCA
>JAOZMR010000062.1:0-10130 GCA_029934215.1 Pontiellaceae bacterium
AATGAGATTCAAAATTCTTAAATAGACAATAACACTGGCTACTTGAGCACGTTTACCATTGTCTTTAGAAAGTAAATACCATGTCACACCTCCGGTAAGAAGTTCACTTGGTAAAATGAGTAAGTAAAAGGATTGATGCAGCTATAGAATATAAATATAACTACACCAAAAGAATTTGAATTTCCTTTCGTTAGCTTAATCTATGTGCTTGATTCAATTCAACCAATCCGCCAATTATCGCTGTAGCTAGGCTTAATCCAAATACGGAGAACGAAAGTGCAAGTGCTTGTTCGGTTGGTACGCCTAGTAAAGCTAGTGTGCTAACAAAAACACCTTCACGTATACCAATTCCAGCAATCGTTAAAGGTAAAAATAGTGCCAGCGACACTATGGTAATTATCCAACAGAAATCTATCCAAGTTATATTGATATTTAAATTCATTGCTAAAATTAGCGTAATCCCAATATTAAACAATTGAAAAATTATTCCGAGTAAAATCGAACCAAGCAGCAACAAAGGTCTTTTAAAATATTCTAACCAAGCATTAAGTAAATTTTCCAACTGTTGCATTACAAGCTGTGTGCGGGGAAATAAACGAATTATATAATGGAAACTACGTTTTAAGGGAATTGCTAATAATTGTGCTGTTAACAATACCATAATGAATATTATAATTGCTAATGATAACGTCCATACTAATATTGAAGGAAGAATTTGTGACGTTGCATATAGACCAAATAAACCTACTAGCATATTTCCTAATATTCCAGTAATTTTATCTATTGCAACAGAAGCCGCAATTTGTTCAGCATCTTGTTTCCCTTTGCCTAAACGGTAGGCTTTAATAACCTCTCCAAAGAATTGACCAGGAAGTAATAAGGAATAGTAAATTCCTACTAAATTTAATTTAAAGAGTGTTGTAATATTATATTGTCTTAACAGTATATACCACTTAATAGCATTAATTATCAATGCTAATAGCAAAATAACAAAGGCTAATAAAACATAGCCTACAGAAAGTTGAAGTATTATTTGATAAAGTTTAAATAAATCACTTTGAAGAAGTAACCATATAAGCAGTCCTAATGCAAAAAATAATTTTAAAAAATTCCATTTCATAATTATCTTCCTCGTTTTTTTATAACCTTTGCAGGTTGCCCTATTGCTACTGAGTAAGATGGAATATCTTTATTGACAATAGAACTTGCCCCAATTACAGAACCTTGCCTAATCTTAACTCCGTCCATAATTACACAATTAGAACCAATCCACACATCGTCTTCAATTACAATACCTTTTGCTGTTATACCTTGATTTTTAATTGGTGAATTAATATCCTGAAAAATGTGCTGTGAAGCACTAATAAAGTTATGGCCTGCTATAAGAACATTCTTACCTATTTTTATTCCACCATGACCATAAATGCACGTATAAGGACCTATCCTACTTGCTTTTCCAATATTAATTATACTTTTTTCTCCGTAGCCAGTCGTTGTAATTACTCCTTGATGTATTTCAACTTCTTCTTCAAGAAAAATACCCTTAGAATCTGGGTAAGCTTCTACTAGGACATTATTATCAATTTTCACTTTTTTACCAATTTCAATTTTTTTCACTCCTCTGAACGTAATGTTTTCACCCAAAATAATGCCGTAACAAAATTTTGAGAACAGGTGTTTATAAAGTAACCTACGAAGTAAAATACCCAATCCACCTGTTGTATTTTTTGCAAAAAATGTTACTGTTTCATAATATAACAGTGAACTTGAAGATTTTTTCCCTATAACTCTGTCTGTATAATCTATTAATTCTTTCATAGATAAATTGCTTCCAAAAGTTATTATCATCTCTTTCTGAGCAATACCTTCGCCAATTTATCTACTAGATAATATGCTTATTATGCCATATTGGTTAAATTTCAAATACTTACCGTATTTTTGAACCCAATTGAGCTGATTTTAAATCTCGTTGATTTTAGAGCGTTTTTTTAATAGTTGAATTTAATACTCAAGCGTTTGGCGAAGGTATTATTTGAGAGAATTCTATTGTATTTCACATTTAAAAAAATTCTCCCTAAAAAAAGAAATGCTAAAGAAACATAGTCTATGGAAAGTTGGATTAAAATGTGATAGATCTGAAGTAAGTCACTCTGAATAAGTAATAATCCAAGTAGTCCTAACGTAAGAAATACTTTTATAAACTTCCATACATCTTTCTTTTGAATGAAAAACATCGTTTTACTTTTTATTACCAAAAGTTGCTAAAAAAGCTTCTTCGTCAATATAAGCTTGTTTCAATGCATTTTTGCTAAAAATATCAACCTTTTCTATTGAGGTTTTTCTCGTCACTACAAAAGAGCCAATGCATAATTTATCAACACACCCCCATAACAGGTGATTAATAGCATCTATGGGAGTATTTACTAAGGGAAGACCATGCCTATTAAAACTGGTGTTTAAAATAACAGGAACGCCACTAATTTTTTTAAAATTTTCTATCAATTCGTAGTACAGTGGGTTTACGGTTCTTCTAACCATATTAGGCCTTGCTGTTCCATCTTTATGTATAGCAGCAGGAATAAGAGATTTTTTATCTTCTCTAACTTTAAAAGCAAATGTCATAAAAGGAGTATAAGAGGAATTTTCAAAATATTCCTCCCTATATTCTTCAAGAATTGATGGCGCAAATGGCATAAACCAATCCCTGCTTTTCAAATGCTTATTGAGCCTTTCCTTAGTTTCACTATTTCTGGGATCTCCTAACACACTTCTGTTTCCCAATGCTCTTGGGCCCCATTCTGCTCTTCCTTGAAACCAGCCAATAATTTCACCTTTGCTGATTACATCTGCCGCTATTTCTGAAATGTTATTAACTTGTTTGTACTCCACCTTGTCACTATAGGAGGCTAAACTCTCTTCAATCTTTTTATCACTATATGAAGTCCCTAAGTAGGCAGACGGCATATTGTAATTCGTCTTATTTTTGGTAAGACGAGAATATAATTCCAATGCTGCACCTGCTGCCGTCCCTCCATCACTTGGAAAAGGATGAACATATACAGAATTAACATCATTTCTTTCTGAGAGAATTCTATTGTATTTCACATTTAAAAAAATTCCCCCAGCCAGAACCACATCATGTATGTCAGTTTGGCTAATTAAATAGTCAAAGTAATTATTAAGTTCTTCTTCTAAAAGCTTTTGAGCTGTAGCTGCGACATCTTCTCTTTTATTCTCTTTAATGAGTTTCCTTAAGTATTTTCCCCATCTAGTGTTAAAAAGCAGATGAGGATTATCAATTAATCTAAAATCAGACCACGAATTGTGTCCTCTCCATTGAGTTCCATCAAAATGAGGAGCTATGACTTTCAATTCTTTATAAACTTTATCTGGGTTACCATAGGCCGATAATCCCATCGTTTTTCCTTCACCATCGCCAAATTTAAAACCCAAACAAACAGATACAGTACTATAAAATAAGCCCATTGAAGCAAATACTGGAATGTATTCAATCAGTTGTATTTTGTTATTATGACAAATATAAGAAGCACCACTCCACAAATTTTGGTTCTCATCAGGGCCAAAACAATCTAAATTAACCGAAAGTGCTTTCTCAAAACCACTCGTCCGATAAGAACTGACAGCATGAGAAAGGTGATGTGAAAAATAAAAAATCTTTTCCTTTGGAAATCCCAAGAGAGAAAGATGATTTTTTTGTCCCAATACTTTGAATTTGACAAAATTATTCCATGTATAATTAATGGTTGTCTTAGGGGAAGTCAACAAAGTATAGAATACTGTTTTGGGAACATCCAACACGTTATTTGAGAAAAAACCACTAAAAGCATTATAGGGCTTCCACGCTATCGCCACCCCATCAAAATCATTTGGGGACAATTTGGATACTTTCAAAATTTCATTTAATGAATTGACTGGAAAATTTCTATCATGTTTAACTCTTGTAAACCGTTCTTCTGAAATCGCAAATTCAATTTTGCCATCATGCACCCAAACGGCACTACTATCATGATAACCAGTCATTGCGGAAGTCAAACCTAATATGTTCATTTCTTTACACCTCTGACCACAAAAATAGTAGCACTTTTCATTCTACCAAGCCTGTCCTGAATAGCTTCTGCCTCAAAACCATTCTTTTCAAACAAATTCAATATTTCCTGGATAGAATAAAAGGTTTTGTAGGGGGGGTAATACCAATCATCTACTTGAGCTTGTATCGAAACATTATCAGCTCTCCTATTTATTTCTTGCCCTTTTATTTTCACAATTAATTTGGTTAATCCTGCGAAAAAATTAAGAACAAACTGTTTTCTTGCCGGGGTGTTCATAAATTTTCTACAAAAATACCTCACACCTTGATGTACAGGCGATAACCATGTTTCTAAATATAAACCTAAATAAATGACTCCTCCCGGTTTTGTTACTCTAAATAAATTATGTATCACTTTCATAGGCTCAGGTGCCATCATTGCAACTCCCCAACACCAGACCAAATCATACTGATTATCTGGCAAACTGAGAACTTGTAGGTCTTCATTGATAAAACTTATATTGTGGCGATTAAATTTATCCGCAATACTCTTAGCTGTAGTTATGCAATTTGTTGAAATATCCACAGCGGTTACGTCCTCTGAAAATTCCGAAAGAACAACACTACATACGCCGTGACCACAACCAGCATCAAGAGATTTATTGACTTTTGTCTCTCGTATGGTTTCCTGCATATATTTTTTTGTTTCCTCATAATAAGGCACATTTTTGGGCCAGAACTCATCATAAAATTGTTTCGTATTTTGATCCATTTTACCTCCCTACTTTTTTCTGAAGCGTTAATACAATAGGTTCAAATGATTTTATCATGATAATTAGGCTAGTTACCAACGGGATGAGTTTCAATTTATTGACCAATTGAAGCCACTTCTTAATTTTGCCCAAGCCTGCCCAATCTTTTATATCAAGCTGCAACATTCGTTGCCGAAATATTTCCTCCCCAAAAGTAATCACCTTCACTTGATTCATTTTGGATATCCATTTTTTAACTTTAAAATAATTTAGGAGTTGAATAGTTTTCATAAATTCTGGATTCCTGCCCCAAAGTTTAATCCAGAAATAAGCCAACCTATGATTCAAATAAGGAATCCAGAAAATCGCATAATGTCCCTCAAAAAAAGAACCATAATTAGGAAAAACGAATTGCAGATATCCTCCCGGTTTTAATACTCTCACCGCTTCAGTAATTACTTTTTGCGGATTTTCAGTGTGTTCTAAAACAGTAGAAGAAAATATTATATCAAAATAATTATCCTCAAAAGGGATTTGTTCTCCTTTGGCATCTAAAACAATGTTTGAATCAATACCATAAGATCGTAAAACATCCTTAGAAATAGAATGAGAACTTGTAAAGCCTTCACCTGAAGGTTCTAATCCATACGTTTTGGCGTGATAATCGCGCCTAGTAACCGCCAAAAAAATTCCCAAACCACTCCCTACTTCCAGAATTTTTTTACCTTTAAGAGCAGTGACATCAATATTTAATGTGTCACACAATAATTTAATCTGATCATGAACTTTTTCTTCATTGAGTACATCCATAGCAATTTTTTCTGCGGGTAGATGTGCTATTTTTTGAAAAAATTGACCAAACGTATCAACAACCTGTTGAAATATCTTATCAGGTACCTTAACCATGACTAATTAGCCTTTTTCAAAAAAATAAATTCATTGCATCCGGTAGGTACGGTTGCCGGAAAAAAGTTTATCAAATTGAATCCTAAAGATTCCATCAATGCCACCATTTCCTCTTTACTAGCATATTCATAAGGATAACCACCTACCCAATCAACAACATTATAAAAAAAATCCATGCCACGAATCATTTTTGCAGGGTTTTCTTTAGTCACTAAGTATTTTGCGATCCAAATAAGAGGATAAAATAAATAAACCATCCCTTTTTGTAGTAGAAAGGGTAATTTACAGTATAACCACTTAATAAGTCGCCATATAGAGCTAGTCCAATGCCGATTATAGATTGCTAATACCAAAACACCTCCTGACTTAACTAAAGAGGCAGCATTATGAATCGCTTTTTCCATATTTCCGGTATGATGTAAAACTCCCCATGAATGAACAATATCAAAACCTTGGTTTTCAGAATACTCTAATAATTGATTGATTGTATCTTGCTCAAGGATAGAACCTATTATTAAAGGAATGCTTGCTGGTTTAATTTGTGAAAAATAAACCCGCGTTTTTTCCAATGCTTCCTGACATTTTGGATTGATATCACATCCGACTACGACTGCTCCTTTTTGTTTGGCAATGAGCAAGCTCAAACCTTGTCCAAAACCAATCTCAACAAAACTTTTTTCTTTTAACCCAATATTATTAAATAATTTTTCAAAATATTTTTGAGCTTGTTCAATTTTTTCAGAAGTTAAAGCTCTTTGTGAAAATTGCAACCAATTATCACCAAAATCAAATTGCATTGTTTTGCCTCACAAACAATTGAACCTATTCACTTGCTACCGAAGTTACTTGTGTTTATAGATTCTAAAATGGCCACTGGCAAATGCCGGTGAATAGTGTCGTAAAAGATACTTTGGTGGAGCATGAGTATGAGTGATAATGTAATCAAACTTTTCCCGTTTAGCCTTCAAAAGACTATCAAATGTATTTTCTGGGTATTTGTGGAAGCAATTGTATTCATTTCTTGGTCTACCAAATCTACTGCCATTCCAACAATTGATCGTATTTCCACCTGACATGAATGAAAAGAAAATCTTATTAGCGGTATCAGAATTATAATAAAGTATATTTGCTTGTCTGATATTTTTATTACGGAAAAATTGTGCCGTTGTTATATAATTTATAGTGCTAGAATAATCAGTCGCCGCTATTTCTATACTGCTTTTACCAAACCTGTTATAATTATTCAGATAGTAATAACCTATCTGTATGATTTGATATAGCATTAAAAAAACGATACAAACATGGACTAGAAATTTTTTCCATTCTGACAGTCTTTTGATTGAAAAAAGCACACCTGCATATACAAATAACAGAAAAAAAGGAATAAGCGGTTGAAAATAACGTATATACCCTCCTTTATATGAACCAGCATCAAAATTAGCCATTGTTGGTGCCTGTAATAGGGATAAATTTCCAATTAGAGCGGCTCGTGGCTGAATCAATGCCATTACAAGAATTAATAACGTGTAAACTAACCAATAGATTAATACCCATGATAAATGGATGCGTTGACTGGTAAGATAATGATAACCTATAGGCAGAAAAAAGACACCAACAATAGTAAGAATGGCTAACAAAGAGGCACCATAACCTTGAAGCATAAAACCAAAAGTAGTATAAAATAAATTGAATAGTTGGATGAACGAGTAATTCAAAAGTGCAAAATTGCCAAATGATGAAATATCACCCCCTACTGCACTGCTACTGTAAAAAAATCCCAAAGCATTTGTCATCGGATTTTGAATACGGATAATCCAATTTAGAATAACTAAACTTAATACCACCAAAATGCTGTACATCATTTGCTTTTTTTGAATATCCTTTCTTTTCCAGCTCCAAAAAAGGAATAAAACAAATATTAAGCTTAAAACAATACCCTCATGCCGAACATAGTAAGACAACCCAACAATGGTAGAGAGTAAAACAAGGTATACAGTTGGTTTATCCTTACAGAACAGCATCATAGCAATTGAAGTCGTAAAGAAAAGCGTATAAACATTGATTAGATTAAAAAAATAGGAATGTAAAGAAAACCATGCATTAGTTATAAGTAATAATGTTAACCATACAGTGGCAGTAGATTGAATAGGTGTAAGAAATTTACGAGCAATAATATATAATGGAATAAGTGTTAAACTGGAACTTACAGCCGTCACAGAACCAGATATATGCAACATAGTAATAAAATCATTTGGTGTACCTAACATTCTCATCAGATTTCCCACAAACATAGGTACAAGAAACTGTTGTGAGGAAAGGTTAGGTATTTCCTGATGAAAAAACTGGTCAGCTAAAAAGAGAGGAGCAAGAAGATCTCCCAAACGCCAATGATTATGGTTGATCGTTAATAATACTTTTAATATAAGATCACTACTCAGCAATATAAAAAAAATAATATCACTTTGGGTTAATTTGAGTCTGCTATTTAACATTAAATTTTTTCCTTTTCAAAAAGAGAAAGTAAATAAGGAGATAATTGGTTTGCATAGTGACCACTACCTAACAGATTCCAATGCCCATCATATTTTAACCAATACTTGTTAGTAATATCATCTGGTTTTATGCTATCAAAAACACGATAACCGTCAAAATAGTGGATTTTGAGAATTTTAGATAATTGATGATATTCATTCTGATGTTGAGAATCTTTACCTGTAGTTTTTCTTTTAAGAAGGACATCTCGGTTAGGTATTGCAGATAATATAACAGGTATATTTTTTTGTTTGCAAAGTTGTACTATCTTGTATAATTTGATAAATTTACCCAATTGGTTTGTCCCAAAATATCTATTTTTATACATTTTCTGGACAAAGCGTAGCTCTCCTGTTGTAAGTTCCTTCTTTATGTCATACATATCAATTGTTCTCAATTTTTTATAAGTTTTGTTTATTTTGAGTTTATTTTGTTTGAAAGAGGTTTCTCTTTCTTTGATATATGCCTCTGAAAAAATATCTACATCATTTGATGAAAAAAGGTTAAGAAGATGTTTTGTCGCATAAAAATCCATTTTACGCCACTGCCAACCCTTTACAGAGGAAATGATATTATCCATTTCCCAATCAGACTTAATCCACCCACCATTTGTCGCATAAAAATCCATTTTACGCCACTGCCAACCCTTTACAGAGGAAATGATATTATCCATTTCCCAATCAGACTTAATCCACCCACCAACTGACAACTTTGGCTGATAAAAATTAAAAAATTCTTTATAAGAATTTGGTTGGTTATAGACATTATTGGATTTGAGTGAAACTGCACCAGATACAATCTGATCTTCTAATTGATCACTCATAACAAATACTCTAAATAAATCACCAACATAAGACGCAATCATCACTGCATCAAAATCAAAGTCAGGCATTATCTCATAAATAAATTGCCTATACCAGTTATCAATCCCAATTCCATCAAGTGCAAAAGAATATACCTCATACTTGTATTTGTTATTCGCATTTTTGTTCAGTAGTGCTTGCAACCGGTCTGGCCACGTTTCTCCATACATAGTACCCGCTGTAAAGGAATCCCCAAGCACAATTATACGATATGTATTTTCGTCTTTTTGTGGAAAATAATTTTGATTAGATACATATCCATAATTATTAGCATGAAACTGATTATCAAAAATGATTTCTCCTTTCCAAATGCGTACTACTCGTGTATATCCAGATTGCCATTTATAACCAGAAAAAATATCGTAGTAAGCCCCTCTATTTAAGAAGGTATTTGATTTATCATGAGAACTAAGTGTGGGATAGAAGGCTGAATACAATAAACCAGAAGATAACAAAAAATAAAATGTAACCTCTAACAGAATAAAGGTTATAATAAACATCAATAATGTATCTCTTAACTTCTTGTTGTATAAATTCATATTTTTCATAATCTTTATTTTAATCATTCCAAGCATTGAACACGCTGTTGTTTTTACATATACACTTTGCACTGATATGAGTTGCTATGTTATTTTTTCTTTAGTCAAGTTGAATTATTTTCATCACAAAACAATTGAACATATTCCTTCGCCACATTTTTCCAAGAAAATTCTTTGACTACCCAATCTCTTCCTGCCTCTCCAAACTGTCTCGCTTTTTTTCGATTCGTGAGCGTAGGGTGGGTAGCTAAACCCACCGCGACCATTAATTAATGAAAAGCGAGCGTAGCACGAGTCGGCTGGGTAGAGGTTTGGTGGGTTTTCTACCCACCCTACGCTTTTGCTTTAATAATTTATGAGCAAGATGTCACCTAGAAAGCCAGTTGCACCGGTTAAAAGTATTTTCATTGATAAACCTTAAAATAAGCTTGTAATTTACAATACCTTCGCCAAATTGTAAAAACCGTCAATTTCGAGCAGCCGTCAATTG
>JAOZMR010000062.1:10140-11756 GCA_029934215.1 Pontiellaceae bacterium
AAAAATCAGTATTTTTTGGAAAATGGCTAAAATTTTAAATTGGCGAAGGTATTGAATTTATCCACCTTATAAGTTATATTTGGTCAAAAAAGCTTTAAAATTAGTGCATTCAATTGTCCTGATATTCTTAAATAGAAAATTATATCTGGAAAATTTGTATTCCAAATGCTTATTTATCTTATTTTTGTATGTGCTAGAACGATATACATAAAAGAAACTTTTGGAAATATCCATAAAATTATCAAAACTTTGGGAATGTTCTTCTTTTAAATAATAACTAAGCCCTAAAATAGAATCTGCCATTTTTAAGTAGATACTGCTATTCTTCATTTTCCACCAAATTTTGATTTCTTCCTCAGTCGATAAATTATCCATGTCTTTAAACTCAACAAAAATCAGGTGATTTTGATTAATATTAAATAAAATAGTATCACAAGAAGCAAAAGTATCGCCATTAAAAATTTTTTGTGTGTGCAGCTTGGCGATAAATTTATCAAAATCGACATATTTTTTGGAATTATTATCACAAATACCATCACTGACACTATTTAAATCAACAAGTCGTTCATTGCTATTAAAATATTCCTGTAAAAAACTTACCATTTTAAGCAACCTTCTCTTAAGGATATTTCTTCTAATTGGCTAAAAGGTTCTGATAATGTTTTATAGATAGCTTCTAAATTATTATTTATAATTATCATTTCAGTACCATTCTTACCACTTTTAGCTATGTAAAAATTTGATGATATACCCTCTTGTTGACTAAAAAGTTCCAACGCTTCTATCATATATGGGCTATGTGAGTTGACTAAAACTTTAACCCCAGTTTTGACTAATTTGGTTAAGATTTCGGCATATTTTAATTGCCATTTAGGATGTAAATGAACTTCCGGTTCATCTAAAATTAACAGAGTGTTTTTTTCGATGGTTTTATTTAAACATAATACTTGTAAATACCCAAACATTTTAATACCATTAGCGGTATTTTTCATCTGAAAGGGGTTATCCCTTAAATCAATCTGGTTTTTTTGATAGAAAATATCATCATGATCTTTATCGTAATACATTTGCCCATTAATTATCTGTTCTATTTGATGATATAAGTCTTTATATTGATGGTTTTTATCTTTAACTTGAGATAACAATAAAACTAAATCAGTTCTATGATCATCCATATTATTAAAACTTAATTTCCTTTGTAAAAACAATAATGCTGCATTTTTTATATAAGAAAACATATCTAAAAAACTAGGCGAATCAATGAAGATAACTTGTTTAATCTGAGCCTCATTATCCGAATATTCCAAACTACAATGATAGTTTTCAGAATGGGTTTTGAGTGAACCCTCATCTAGTAAAATACCAAGACTTTTGTTTAAGACTGATCCATACAAATATTTTCCAAGCGTTGTTTTGCCAGTATCATTTTCACCAGCAATGACGGTTAATCCATCAAATTTAATTTCAGCTTCTTTGATAATACCAACATTTCGTAGGTTAAACTTCATTTTTAATACCACTTATCCAAGCAGTGCATAATTTGACGCAACCACCTATACCTTCAGCTTGACTAAGCGTTTCAGCTACAGCAAGTTCATAGCCTAGAATAAGTCCTA
>JAOZMR010000295.1 GCA_029934215.1 Pontiellaceae bacterium
TTCTGTCGAAAAAAACCGCAGTTGAATTGTTGCTTATAAAGGGTTTTCTGGGTTGGAAAATGGTACTTCGAACATTTCCGCTCCCCTAATCCAGCCGAAACGAGATATAATTTAAACGCAACGCGGAACTTTTTTCCGGCTTGCCTTACATTCCCGTTCAAATTAAAGTGATCCCTCAAATTAACCGATGGACTCTATGCATGGATATTACTTCTCAGAGTTATGTTTCTCTCCAAATGCCTCCTCCGCCATTCGCGGGCGAGGCGGCGGCGGAGAGGGATGTAACCGCCCTTTCCGATACGTCGCGCAGTGATGAACTTGTTTCGTCGCAGATTCACGATCATTACACCCCTTCCAGTCCCTCAATAGACGATGGCGTGTACACTCGTGATAGCGTCATGAAAAAACTCCGCGAAACACAAGATGCGTTGCTCCACGTCGCCCAAACGGACGGCGAGCTACCCATCGATGGTGAAAAACTATCACAAATGCGTGAGAAAAAAGATCTGAAGGATCCGAACAACCCCAACGATCTCGATGAAGGAGACAAGGAGCTGGTGAAGCGTTTGGAGCAGCGTGACAGCGCCGTACGCCTTCACGAACAGACCCACGCGGCCATTGCTGGAAAGTACGCCGAAGGCCCTCCAACCTACTCCTATCAGATGGGACCCGACGGAAAAATGTACGCAATTGGCGGGTCACTTGCGGTTGATACAGGCAAAGAAGCCGACCCCGCAGAAAATCGCAACAAGGCGCGCATTTTGCAGGCGGCAGCTTTAGGCGTAGCAGAACCGTCTGCAGCTGATTCTGTCGTCGCGATGCAGGCAGCCACCTTGGTGGAAGCCGGAGCCTCCCCGCTTGGCGAACACGCGAACGCGAATCAAAGCGGCAAAAAATAAACAAAAATCTGCCACATAAACCTACGTGCTTCTCAGCTTCCCGTTGTATTTCGTGGAATTCTCTTGCGTATATATGACCCTTCCTGTTGTATTTGCGTCCTATTCACACGAAGCATTATTAACAAGGAGACGTAGAGTATGAAGGCATTAGTAACTACTATTTTGTTGGGTTTCGCATCTTTCGTGTTTGCTGGCGAGGGGTGGCCGACTGATTTTGAAGCAGCAAAAAAAGAGGCCGCTGAAAAAGGGCTTCCAATTTTGGCCGATTTTTCCGGATCGGATTGGTGCAAGTGGTGCGTTCGTCTGGATGACGAGGTTTTTTCGCAACCAGAATTCAAAGCCTACGCCAAAGACCACCTGATTCTCTTCCTTGCGGATTTCCCAAGCCGTACACCGCAAAGCGATGAACTGAAGGCGCAGAACGAGAAACTATCCGCCAAATACAACGTCAAAGGCTTCCCAACAGTTCTTTTGCTTAACGCCGATGGTTCCGTAATTGCTCGGATGGGGTATGCGAGCGGCGGAGCCGAAGCATATATCGAACTCATCAATAAAGAAGTAAAATAGTTTTCACTCAACAGGAAGTTTAAATGATGAAAACATTGCGATGGATTGTTGTACTGAGTGCGCTAACGGGTCTCTCGGCTCTAGCGCAGTTTGCTCAACCGTATGAGTGGAACCATTCGGTCGATGGCGATCATTTAATTCTTGAGGTTTCGATTCCACCAGACGCATATCTTTACGCGAAAAAAACCACCGTTAAAATCGTTCCTTCGGCAGAAAAACAAACCAGCCCAACGGTGCAAACACATACCGATGATTTCGGCACGTCGAATGTGTACGAAGGCGGACAAACCCATCGTTGGGTTTGGTTGATTGACCCACAGAAGAACTACCAAATCTCTCTGGCATATCAGGGATGCGGCGGCGGAACCTGTTATCCGCCAACAAAAGAAACATTCTCTACTGGATCATCCGCCTCCATCGATAAACCAGAGCCTTCCCTAGATAAAAACGACTCCTTTCCAAACGAGAATCCCGCAAACTTCGTTGCGCTTCTCGACCGCTTTGAAACCGTTCGAACTGACGGCGGAATGAAAAACGCCGCCGAATTGTTGGCCTTCCTCGCGATTGATCAAGCGACAAAAACATCCTCTGGAATTCTAGAAGGGCAAGGAACCCTATGGATCATTCTGCTCGTCCTGCTCGGCGGCGTTGCGCTCAACTTAACCCCATGCGTCCTACCGATGATTCCAATCAACCTTGCAATAATCGGCGCGGGTGCCGAAGCATCCACCAAGCGGCAGGGCTTCGTTCGCGGTGGAGTGTACGGCTTAGGCATCGCGCTCTCGTATGGCGCGCTCGGTCTCTTCGCAGTACTAACGGGTAGCCAATTCGGGACGCTAAACGCATCGCCAACTTTCAACTTTATCATCGCAGGAATATTTATCATCCTATCCCTCGCAATGTTCGACATACTCAACATCGACCTTTCCCGCTACAGCTCAACACTTGGCATTTCCAACGAAAAACGCGGACGTCTAATCCCAGCCTTTGTGATGGGAATTGTCGCAGCCCTACTCGCTGGCGCCTGCGTAGCACCAATCGTGATCGCCGTTCTACTACAGTCCACCACAATGGTTGCGGGCGGGAACTGGTTCGGTCTCTTCCTTCCCTTACTGCTCGGCATTGGGATGGCGCTCCCGTGGCCGATTACTGGCGCAGGGCTCACGATTCTCCCAAAGCCTGGAATGTGGATGGTAAAAATCAAGCATGGTTTTGGCGTTTTAATCATTCTATTCGCCGCGTATTACGCATATCTCGGCATAAAACAACTCCCGCAATCCGACGAAGAACACTCATCATCCGCTGCAGCACTCGCCAACCTAGAAAACGACCTTCTTCAAGCACTCGAAAAAAACCAACTCGTATTCATCGACTTCTGGGCGACCTGGTGCAAAAACTGTCTCACGATGGAAAAGACAACCTTTAAAGACTCAGACGTAATCGAACGTCTACACGACTTCAAAGAGATCAAATTCCAGGCAGAGAACATCGGCGACCCAGAAATCAAAGCGATTCTAGACCGCTACAATCTCCTCGGACTCCCAGGCTACGTGATATTGAAACCGAAATCCTGACCTATGAGTTTCCTTTTCGTTGCAAACGAACACTTCCGACCTCTTTGCCCCCAGATGGAGAAATAGCGGAATAGAGTTTTTCGTCAAGCTCAGTTCACCCAAAGAACGAGGCTGGAAGCGCTCGTCTACGTTTTATGAAA
>JAOZMR010000296.1 GCA_029934215.1 Pontiellaceae bacterium
TGGACGTTTTTGTTGTACTGGTTTTTGGTACAACGATAAATTCCACTCCCCTCAGCATCGAAAAACCCACCCGCCTGCGGCACCCCTCCCTGGAGGGGATTTTCCAACCCTTGGAACTCGGTCATCGAAAATGCCTCTCCCTTCGACATTCGATATTCATTCCCTCTCCCCTCGGCTGTTCCTCGGACTTCCTCTAGCGATAGCGGTTGTGAAAAACTGATCCAGCTTGTTTCCAACAGTTGGAACCCTTCTCTTTCAATCGAAAATCGGCAATCTCCATTCGGCAATGCCCCCCTCTCTCTTTCCCCCGATTTGGGGAGCTGGAAGCTCCCGCCACGTTGCCTTCCCGCCACTTATTCGTTGTGTAACTATCTCTTCATCTTAATCTTTTGTGTTCTCTGCGCTCTCTCGTGGCTAAAATTCTTCCGCGCACGAACGGTCTCAAGATCAGTTTACCCAGGGAACGAGGCTGGAAGCGCTCGTCTACGTTTTCTGAAAAGTCTTCTGTTTTCCAAGGGTTGGACCCTTTTTCTCCCAATCGAAAATGCCTCTCCCTTCAACATTCGAAATTCCTTGTTCGATATTCGATATTCATTTCCTCTCCCCCCCTGACCCCCTCGGCTGTTCTCTCTAGCGCTGAAAGCGAAGCGATAAATAATTTTTGTATCCAAAAATAGTGACGAAGGAACGTTTCACCGGGTGGTGAAAAAAGTGGTAAATCGGTGCAGAAGAATTTTCACCACCCGCTATCGCTAGAGAGAACTTCGGAGGGGGTCAGAGAAGATGGGATTGAACTGGCTTCACTCAACTTGCGAGACAAAACTCTAAAACGGGCGTTTTGCATGAGTGCTGGCGTTCCATGCGCTCTCTCGCGGTTGTAGAAAATCTTGTTTCATTTTTCACCGAACCCACGAATTCCAAGGATTGGAAAACTGGGTCGGCGGCGGCGGACGTTAGTCCTTTTTGCCACTGGTGATGATTGTGATGATGGTTCCCATATGTCTCACCTCCTTTCAATGGTTGAATTGTGAATGCGTCATTTCCTCAAAAGTGCTTCAAAAATCGTTTTACCAATCTTCTTGGCGACCTCTCCCGGATCAATAGGTCGAGGGGAAGGTTTTGGAAGTTTCGGTGGGCGAATACATGGATTTCCGATAATGATGTTCATAATTTTCTCCTTTTGATTTAGCTGTTCCGAGTACCTAACGCGATTCCGCCACCAACAGCCACCACCGCGACCACCGCTCCAGCGAACACGCCCTTCCAGAATCCGGTTTCGTGTCCCCACTGATACCCCTTGGTCGATCCTGCATGAAAGCTCTTCACTTCACCGGGGGTATCTGGAGCCAACAAATATGCATCCGCCAAAGGTGATTCCACCGGTTTCTCCAGGGCTCGTTGATACAGTTCGTTGACATTAGCATTCGCATTCGCAAGACCTGCAAATTCCGGACGAAGGAGCGTCGTCTTTCCGCGTTGTTGATTTTGAAAAACTCGCGCCTTTCGCGCCCGATACTGCGCTGGGGTTTCTTTTTGCTGATATGTGTGACCGTCGTTTGCTTTGTAGCTCATAATTTCAATCCTCGGTTTATTTGGTTATGCTTCCTTAAAGGGCACTGTTTTCGGTTTTTCCGGTTTTATATATTATTTTTTTCGGGGCGGTCTTTTCCCGCTCGTTGGTGCAAAAAAAACGGACGTCCGAGGACGTCCGTTTAAAGAAGAAACTGCGTTTCTTTTTCTGGGTCGCATCAGAAGATGCGCTTCAGAAATGCAGAATAGGTTTTATATTGCGTAGGCAGGTTGCCTTCTTGAGGTTTACCGCCTTTTCCTGAGGCACATCCGCCATGAGCAATCGCGTTACGGGTGTTTCGCAATCGATGGAAATGAACTCGATCTTTTTGGCTTAACGATTCACCAAATTCGAATGTCAGTTCTTTTGTAATCTCGTAATTGCCGTAACCAGATTCATCATAAAAATCGAAAAAGAACGCCTCCAACGCCAATTGCAGCGTTGTGATGGCCTGCCCCCAAAGACGACGTTCCGCCAAACCATCCGCCAAAACAAGAAGCCGACGATGCAGGGTCGACGGGCGGGTGAAGCGACGATGCAAGTCTCGAAGTTGTTCCCCAACAAGCGATATCTGGCAAGATGGGCTTTCTTTTTTAGACAGCTCATTCAGAGCATTGCCTAGCTGAGAAAAGGCTTCATCAAATTTTGTGACAAAATTGGCCTGAATAATATTACAAATCCGACGAATCGCATGGGCGCCTAACGCCCATTCTTTTTCGATAAAATCAGCGAGCAAGTCGCCATCGAAGCGTTCATTAAACAGTCGCAAGGCTCGCGCAAAACGAACTCCGTCCCACACCGGTTTCAAATATCGAACGGGAGAGGGAGCATCTTTCTTGAATTCACCATAAATAATTTCTAGCCCAACGCCGTCCGGAGAAAGCGTGTCGAGAGTTTGAATTGCCGTCATCAAAAGAATGGGCATGGATCGAAAGCCGTGGGTAATATCGATCAATAAACCAGACGGTGCGGTGGGACTGCGAAGCGCCTCCACGTAACCAAACAGAATCGATGTCACATTTTCTTCAAGAACTTCAGAGCTGTGCAAATGACACGTCACAGGCATCTCCCAACGCAGACTCAAGGCTTCCCCTAACTTTTGCAACGTCTCTTCGTTCGCGGATTGGGTTTCGAATTGGTTTTCGAGCGTGTCGTAGAGAGCAAACAACGAATCGTCATCCAACGCGGCTTCTTCGATCAAACATCCCCAAGAGGAGCCGTGGGTTCCAATCAAAACACATTCTTCAATCGCCATCTCTTTTCGCTTAACGAGTGCTTCTGCCAGAATTGCGGTTTCCACCGTTGCTTCATCCGAAAATTGATAGGTTGTTTTCTGATAGGTGCGGGTTTCCCCTTCTTGTCGCCTTCCGGCTCCGATGAATGAGACCATTTTTTTCATGATTATTTTCCTTTTTTTGGGGTGATCTGTGGGAGAGGGGCGACCTGCGGGAGAGGGGCGACCTGCGGGAGAGGGGCGACCTGCGGGAGAGGGGCGACCTGCGGGTCGCCCTTACGAAACTCCTTTCGGAGTTTCTCGAGGCTTCCACCTTTTCGGGCGGATGGAATCCATAGGCGGTCGCAGCGTTCGGCGATGAGTCGGT
>JAOZMR010000297.1 GCA_029934215.1 Pontiellaceae bacterium
GACGCATCCGCCTTCAAAACAACAATCACCGAACGAACGCTCTTCGCCTGCTCCAGAAGCTCCTCAGAAATCGGATTCCCCAACGGATCGAATCGCACTTCCGTCGCCGAACACCACAACGCCGAAACCGCAAAAAGAAGAACCAACAAACGCACGCATTTCATTTTCATATCTCGAATTCCAGTAAATATTGAACAATATAAAACCACAAAAAACGAGCTAGCTTACGCTTCTCCCCACCCAACAGCAAGAAACAACCCTAAAAATGGATGGGCTCAATCCCAAATACTGCTTTTGAACTCCGGCATAAAATCATCCACGAAAGGATCCTTCCGGTGAATAGGAGAGGAACGACGAACCCGCTTCAGGGGCGACACGTACTCCGCCTTTTTTTCTGACACCCTCGGAGAAAATGTATTGCTCACTTTTTGCGCGGGTCGACGGAAATCCGTCTGCCGACTCGTCGATGGAGAAACAGCAGGGTTTTTGGAAGAAAAAGAGGACTCAATCACGCCAGAATTGCGACGAATCGGAGAAAGAACAGAAGAACGCCGCTGTAGATCACCGCCGTTTTTCTTCTGAAGAAAAACGCCTGATTGTGTGCGCGAGTTAAAGTGAGCCGCAGGGTTTTGCTTAATCGGAGAAAACGTTGGCGAGTTCGCTTCGTTGTATTGTTCAAGCTGTCTAGCATCCTCTGCAAGTTGCTTCTCGAGATGAGCTGCCTCCTTTTCGATTTCTGCGTTTTGGAATCGAATTGCATCCTGCCGCTCCAACTCCTGAACGATCCAGCCTGAATCACCCTCATCCGTAAGCGAATCCTCGTTTTCTCCATCCATCAGCTCCGGGGTTAGCCAATTTTTTGGTTTTCTTGCGCCAGACACCGCTCTCCTGGGCATCCTCATTCCCCCCATGGATGGTTCTTGACGATCCATCTCATCCTCCATCCGCCGCAAATCACGATCCAAACTCTTTTCTTCCTCAGACAGCGTCTTAGGAACCGCAATGTTTAGGTCCGTGATATGTGCCCTCTCGGAATAAACACGCCGCACGCTCTTCTTTTTTTGAGCCTCCAGCGCGGCATCCAAATCCTCTGCAACTCCGAGAAATGGAACGCAGAATATGGCGATAAAAAACATCGAGTAAAAAGGATATAAATTTTTCATGTCGCCGAAAGTACGCTTTTCTCTAGCCATCGTCAACTCTATGACAGCCCTCATACGAAACACCGTTTTTTTAATTTTCGCCTCGCAAGTTGAACGAAGCCACCTCCGCAGGAAACACCAAAACACTGGAAGATTTTCCAAGGGTTGAAACCCGCCCCAGCATGTTGCTTTATGCGTACAGGTTTGCTACATTTTGAGAATGATCAAAACCATCCTTTTCCTCCTCTTCTGCATTGTGCTCGTTTCGAACGCTGGTCTATACGAATTTCGGCTAGACCAAGATCGCCTTTGGCTTACTGCCCAAAACGAGCCACTGACGACTGTTTTAAAAACGTTTGCTCGCGCTGGTGTTCGAGTGGAGATCGACCCAGCTGTTGAGCAATCCGTTTCCGGGGTTTGGAAAAATCGCGATGTGGAAGCTGCTCTCAAGGCTATTCTCTCTCCTAATAACTATATCCTTGACTGGCAACGCGTCCCGAGTCCTTTGGGATCATTCACTCGCCTCACGGGCATTCGAGTATTCCGCGAGGGCAAGGCCAGCGCCGCGAGACCCTTGAAAACCATCCGGCGAATCGAAACATCCCTTGATGGATCACGCCGCTTCATGGCGCTCGAAATCCTTGTCGGATTTGGTCCAAACGCATCCATCACCGATCTGCGTGCGCTGCTTGCCCGTCTAGGAGGAACCGTCATCGCAAATAATACCGATCTGGGCATATACCGTATCCTTCTGCCCGAGGGGGCCAACGTGATCGCCATCATCGATGAGCTAAAACGCGACGAGAGCATCCTGCTTGTCGAGCCCAACTACATCGTCGACCTCCCCGACCCGCTCCCAGCAAAAGCAGCTACCCAAAAAGATCTTCTTCCCTGGAAAACACCATCCGGCGACAACTCGCTCGCCGTTTCCGTGCTCGACTCCGGTCTAACCCCATCCGACAGCATCAACGCCGCTGTCCTTAGTGCCTATGATGCAACAAACCCCGAGGCGCCGCTTGTTGCAGACCCCGTGGGGCACGGCACCCTCATGGCGCAACTCGCAGCCGGACTGCTCGACCCATATGGAAGCTCCGTCGGCGAAGGCGTACCCGTCATCGCCATCAAAGCTTTCGCCGACGATGGCGCCGCTGACTCGTTTACCCTCATGAAGGCCATAAACCATGCCGTTGAAAACAGCGAAGGTCCCATCAGTCTCAGCTGGGGAACCGAAACCCACAGCGAGTTCATTGAGCGTGCCATGATATATGCCTCCGCGCAAGGTCGGCTAATTTTTGCTGCCGTCGGCAACAAAAACACGGGCAAACCCATGTATCCTGCCGCATACCCAAACGTAATTGGTGTCGCAGCCTCAGACGGAACAGACTATGCGGAATACTCCAACCGCGGCGACTTCGTCGACATTATTGCGCCCGGATCGGCGGGTGGCTCACAAGGCACCTCCGTCGCCACAGCAGCCCTCTCGCACATCGCCGCTAAATACCAGCGCATCCACCCCAAAGAAACACCTGAGGAAATCATCCAAGCCCTAAAAAAAGCAGCCGGAGCCGATAAAATTCTCACGCAAGCCGAGGTAGCCCGCTTATTGAAAAAGGAGTAACGGATGGGGGAATGGAGTGGGGGAATGGAGTTTTGGAGTTTTGGAATTGGACATTCCAATGTTTGGAAACGGACTGGATGCAGCGATGCGACTCTTCTGTATTTCCAGCCATTGGAAACCAGCAATGCCACATCCACCAAAGAACCCATCCAGCCTACGGCACCACTCTATAGATGACTGGCACTAAGTTAAGCCCCTTTCGCTACCACCGCGATCACGATTCTACAGCTGTTTTTGATCACGCGCGAGCGAAGCGACACATAATTTTTGTATTCAAAAATAGTGACGAAGGAACGGTTCATCTCACGAATCTACACGAATCTTTTATGGCTCAATTCTGATCTGTTTTGGTCCAATTTCCGGGTAGAGCCCCCAGTTGCCTGAAGGGCTCCCCCACAGATCCGGACGA
>JAOZMR010000298.1 GCA_029934215.1 Pontiellaceae bacterium
ACAAAACCTACGACGCAAACACCGACGCAACGATCACAGGCGGCGAACTCGTCGGCGTGGAAACGGGCGACACCGTAACGCTCGCAACCGCAACGGACGGAACTTTCGCGCAAGCAACCGTCGGCTCGGCAATCGAAGTCACCAGCGCAATGACGCTTTCGGGCTCAGAAGCCGGAAATTATTCCCTTTCGCAACCAACACTCACCGCCGACATCACGGCAAAAGGACTCACCGTTTCGGGCGCAACCGCTGAAAACAAAACCTACGACGCAAACACCGACGCAACGATCACAGGCGGCGAACTCGTCGGCGTGGAAACGGGCGACACCGTAACGCTCGCAACCGCAACGGACGGAACTTTCGCGCAAGCAACCGTCGGCTCGGCAATCGAAGTCACCAGCGCAATGACGCTTTCGGGTTCCAATGCAGAAAACTATTCGCTAACGCAACCAACGCTCGCCGCCGACATCACGGCGAAAGGACTGACCGTCTCCGGCGCAAGCGCAGTTAACAAAACCTACGACGCAAACACCGACGCAACGATCACTGGCGGCGAACTCATCGGCATAGAACTCGGCGACACCGTTTCCTTAACCACCGCAACAAACGGAACCTTCGCGCAAGCGACCATCGGAACGGAGATCGAAGTCATCAGCGCAATGACATTGAGCGGTTCTAATGCAGAAAACTATTCGCTAACGCAACCAACGCTCACCGCCGACATAACCGCGAAAGGTCTGACCGTTTCTGGCGCAACCGCGATCAACAAAACCTACGACGCAAACACCGACGCAACGATCATAGGCGGGGCACTCGTCGGAGTAGAAACGGGCGACACCGTAACGCTCGCAACCGCAACAAACGGAATCTTCGCGCAAGCCACCATCGGCTCTGAGATCGAAGTCACCAGCGCAATGACCCTTGCGGGTTCCAATGCAGAAAACTATTCCCTCTCGCAACCAGCGCTCAACGCAGACATCACCTCGAAAGGACTCACCGTTTCGGGCGCAACTGCGGATAACAAAACCTACGACGCAAACACCGACGCAACGATCACAGGCGGCGAACTCGTCGGCGTAGAACTCGGTGACTTGGTTATACTTGGTAATGTTGCAACGGGTACGTTTGCTTCAGTTAATGCGGCGGTCGATGTTGCTGTGGTTAGTTATATGACGCTCGGTGGTGAAGATGCTGGAAACTATTCGATGGATCAACCGATGCTCGCTGCTGATATCGTAAGGGCTGATCAGTCGATCGTGTTGACTCCTGCAAGTGGCAACGATTATCTCACTACGGATGAGGTCGCGCTTTTTACTGAAGCGAGCAGTGGTCAGTCGGTTTCGTTGAGTGTGTTTAGTGGTCCTGGTTCTTTGTCGGATGGTTCTCTGTTACGTTTTTCTACGGTTGGCACGGTTGTGATCGTTGCTTCGCAGGCTGGCGATACAAATTGGAATGCTGCTGTTTCGGTGACTAATTCGTATTCTGTTCGTGGGGTGCCGATTGCTGGTGATGTTGTGGCGAAGCGTTTGGCGGATGAAGTTCTTAAGTTGTCGGATTTAATGCTTCTTACGAATTCAGTCGATCAAGATGGGACGGCTCTGATTATCGATTGGGTTTCTGCTACGTCCACGAATGGCGGTACGGTGATTCTTGAGGATCGGTGGGTTACGTATACTCCACCGGTGGATAATGATGATCCCGACTATTTTGCGTTCCGCGTTCGGAATGCCCATGGGGAAACGGATGTCGCACGGGCCGAGCTTGTTGTCTTTATCCCGCAGAACGGTGGCGGGCAAACAATGAATATTCCAAGAGTTTCTTTTGATGGGAGGGAGGCTCGTGTGCGCTTTGTTGGGATTCCTGGACGCAATTATAATGTTCAGGCCTGCACCAATTTGCAGGATGGCGCATGGATTCCAATTGGTTCGTGTGAGATCGGAAGTGAGGGATATGTGATCTTTACGGATACAAATGCCCCAGCTTCACGATTCTATCGCACAGTAAGACCTTAATATGTAAAAACGGTAAGAAGGAAAATATAATGTCAATACGGAGAATGTTTTGTTTACTCGCGGTGTTTGGTTTCGCGGTGTTGTTGAATGCTGATGTCGTCAGGTTCGATGTGAATGAGTCCATCCCAGATTTCGATGAAACGGGGTTTCAAAATACGCAGGTTTTTTCTGGGTATACGGGGGTTGTCGAGACGATCGAGGTTTCTCTTCGTATTTCTGGAGATCCTCTCGCTTTTGGCGGTGATTTTTTTGCGACTCTGATGTGCGATAATGGCGGCTATGCTGTTCTGTTGAATCGCGTAGGGGTGACGATTGAGAGTCCGCTTGGATCTAATATGAATGGCTTTGACGTTGTTTTCAGCCTCGGAAGCGATGATATCCATTTGGCAGAGAACTATGCACCCAGCTATGACGCAGGCGGACGTATGACCGGAACGTGGAGTGCTGATGCACGGGATATCGACCCTGATATCGTGATCGATACTGATCCACGCACAGCAGATCTCGATGTTTTTAAGGGCATCAATCCTAACGGAAATTGGACACTTTTTGTGGCTGATATGAATCTCAATGGTTCTGCAAAATTGGATTCTTGGGGGGTGAATATTGCAACTGTTCCAGAACCTGGCTCTGTTTCACTATTGGTTTGCGGAGTTGCAGGGATTCTTGTGTTACGACGGCAATATAAAAAGCTGTAATTGGTGGGCGGGGTTGCTAATTTCTGGGTTCTACCTCGCAAGTTGAATGACGCCACTTCGATCTGAAAGCTACAAATATATGGAGAATTATTAACCGCAAAGGAACGTTTAGAACGCAAAAAAAAGACCGGGCAAACCTCTTAAATGGGCGTTTTGTATGAGGGCTGGGAATCGGTGCAGAAGAATTTTTACCACCCGCTATCGCTAGAGGAACTTCGGAGGGGGTCAGAGTGGGGAGCATTGCCGAGTGGAGATTTCCGATTGAAAGAGAATGGTTCCGAGGGTTGGAAATATGCTGGATCAGGTTTTTACAACCGCTTCGCTAGAGGGTGGGCATTGCTGATTGAAGATTGCCGATTTCCGATTGAAAGAGAATCAGCCCTCATACAAAACGTCCTTTTTTGAGTTTTGCCTCGCAACTTGAA
>JAOZMR010000063.1 GCA_029934215.1 Pontiellaceae bacterium
GAGGTTGGAAAGAGAAGTCCCCACGGATGGTAAAACGTCCCACGGATGAACCGCCATCTACTTGAGCCTATTCTGATCCGTGGGACGTTTTACCATCCGCGGGCCCCTAGTTTCTGCGCATGTGAAGTGGCATCATTCAACTTGCGAGGCAAAACCAGAAAAGATGCGTTTTTGGTGTGTGGCTTGATTTGGGTTGGTTACGATGTGCGGCTCGCCATTTGGCGGGCTAGCGCGTTTAGTGCGGAGCCGTTGGGGAGCATGTCGGCTTTCGCGCATGCAGTGTTTGTTAGTGTTTCTATTTGGGTTTGTGATGCTTCTTTTCCGTGTAGTGCTGGCCAGGTCATCTTTTCGTTCGCTCGATCCGATCCTATGTTTTTGCCTAGCTTTTCTTCTGTCGAGCTTTCGTCGAGTAGATCGTCGGTAATCTGAAAGGCGAGGCCTAGGTTTTCGCCGTATGTTGCTAGGTTTTCTAATGTTTGGATGTTCGCGTCCGCACAGATGCCGCCCATTACGCATGCGGCTCGGATTAGTGCGGCGGTTTTATTTTTGTGGATGTATTCGAGCAGGTTTGCTTCTGGGGGTTTTCCTTCTGCGGCGATGTCTTCGGTTTGTCCGCCGATTACGCCGCGACTGCCGGCGGCTCGGGCGAGTTCTTGGACGAGTGCGCCGCTTTGTGGGTGTTTCGCGAGTACTTCAAAGGAGAGTGTAAGTAGGGCGTCACCCGCTAGTATGGCGGTCGCTTCGTCGTAGGCGATGTGGCAGGTTGGTTTGCCTCGCCTGAGTGTGTCGTTATCCATTGCGGGTAGGTCGTCGTGGATTAGGGTGTAGGTGTGTAGTAGTTCGAGCGCGCATGCGGCGTTCATCGCGTTTTGTGCTTTTCCGCCGCAGGCCTCGCTTGCAACAATGCATAGAGCGGGGCGTAGCCGTTTTCCGCCTGCGAATACGCTGTGTCGCATCGCTTCGTGAAGGCGGGTGGGGCGCGTTCCAATGGTTGGAAGAATGTGGTCGAGTTCGCGGTTGATTGCGTCTGTGAGGGGGGTAGACATGATGTGGTTTTGTTTTTTTACCCGTAGTTGATTTCGCGGAAGCGTTTGTATGCGTCGTCCCACGGTGCTGGGTTTTCGGGCTGGATGCGTTTTGTTCCGAAGGATTCGATAATCATTGTTCGGCCTGTTTCGAGTCCGGTTAGGTCGTTTTTTGCAATCATTTGCATGAGCATGTTGCCGATGGCGGTGGCTTCTATGGGGCCAGCGAGTACGGGGCGGTTTAGGGCATCGGCGGTGAATTGGTTGAGTACTTTGTTTTGGCATCCTCCGCCGACAATGTGTAGTTGTTCGAGGCGGGCGCCATGTAGGTTTTCCAAGGTTTGGAATACGGAACGGTAGCGCATTGCGAGGCTTTCGTAGGCGACTCGTGCAATTTCTCCTTTTGTTTTGGGTATGCGTTGTTTTGTTCGTTCGCAGGCGTTTTGTATGTGTGTCGGCATGTCGCAGGGGTGTGCGAATTCTGGTGCGTCGGGGTCGATGAATGCGATGAATGGTTCGGCGGCCAGGGCTTGTTCGGCGATTTGAATGAAGTTTAGTGTGTCGCCTTGTTCGGCCCAGTTGCGTTGGCATTCTTGTAGTAGCCAGAGTCCGCCAATGTTTTTGAGGAAACGGATGGTTCCACATACGCCGCCTTCGTTGGTGATGTTGTGTTTTGCGCTTTCGGCGGTAATGATTGGTTTGGGTTCTTCGATGCCCATGAGTGACCATGTGCCGGAGCTTAGGTAGGCGCAGTTTTTGGATTGCAGGGGTGCTGCGGCAACAGCAGATGCGGTGTCGTGAGAGCCGATGGCGACGACGTCCGCGTTTCCGCCGAGTTCTTTTTGGAGCTCGGGGGTCAGGGTGCCAAGAATGGTTCCGGGGTCGATGATTTCTCCGAAGATTTTTTCGGGTAGGTTTAGTTTCCGGATTAGGTCGAAGTCCCAGTTCCGTTTTTTTGCATCGAAAAGCTGTGTGGTGGTTGCGTTTGTGTATTCGTTTACGGCTCGACCGGTTAGCCAGTAGTTCAGGAGGTCGGGGATGAGTAGCATTTTTTCGGCTTGTTGGAGCTCGGGGCGTGCGTCGCGAATTTCGGAGGCGAGCTGATATGCGGTGTTGAATTGTAGGAATTGTAGTCCTGTGCGTTGGTAGATGTCTTCTTTTGGAATGGTTTCGAAGATGTGGGGCATCATTCCGTCGGTGCGGTTGTCGCGGTAGTGGAAGGGTTGGTTTAGTAGTTTTCCGTTTGCGTCGAGTAGACCGTAGTCTACTGCCCATGTGTCGATTCCAATGGCTGCGACGCTGTCGCCGTGGGTTTCGAATCCTTTTTTGAGCCCTGTTTTGATTTCGATGAATAGTTGATCAATGTCCCAGTGTAGACCGTCCTTTTTCTTAATCGCTCCATTCCAAAAACGATGTAGTTCTTGGATTTCGAGTTTACCGTTTTTTAGTAGACCTGCAAGTACGCGTCCGCTGGAGGCTCCAATGTCGATGGCTAGGTAGCATTTCATGATTGACTCCGGTTTAGATGGCCAGGGCGAGCATTTTCTCGTACGCTTCGTCCCATCCATGCTCGTTGGTTGGATTGTACTCGACGCTGATGGTTGAGTTTTTTATGAGTTTTTTGCCTTCGCTGACGGTGGACACATCCCCCATGGCGATCATTTGCATGATGAGGTTGCCGGTGGATTCTGCTTCGAATGGACCCGCTACGACTTTTCGTCGTAGCGCGTTCGCTGTGAAGATGTTTACTGTATGGTTTCGTGCGCCGCTACCTGCCACGAGAAGGCTGTATATTTTTTGGTCGGCTAGGGGTTCTAAATCCGTGACTGTTTTTCTTCGGTGTAGTGCCATTCCTTCCATGAAGATTCGTGCAATGTCTTCTCGGGTTTCTGGTATGGGTTGTTCGGTTTTCTTGCAGTATGTTTTTAGGATTTCAGGCATGTTTCCGATCTGTTGGAAGCAGGGGGCGGTAATGTCTATTACAGAGAAAAATGGAGTGCCGTTCAGTGCCATTTCGGAGATGTCGTCCCAGGAGGTCTTTTCTCCATCTTCCTTTTTCCACGTGTGCTGGCATTGCTCTAGCGCCCAGTGCCCTCGGGTGACTCGTAGTAGATTGATGGATGGGTCAACGCCGCTTTCGTTTGTGAACCCTCCTCGCATGGCCTGTTCTGTTGTTATGGCTTTTTTTATGTTGATGCCTAGTATGTGCCACGTTCCAGAGCATAAGTATGCGAAGTTTCCGCCGGGGTTTGGGATGGCGGCTGTAGCGCATGCGGAGTCGTGGCAACCAGGGATAACGACCTGTAGATTGTGCAAGATCCCTAGTTCATCTTGGAGGGATTCTTGGATTGTCCCTAGAATCGAGCCTGGCGGTTTGATTGGTGGGAAGATGTCTGGGTCGATGTTGATGGCCTCAATGAGTTGTGTGGCCCATGTGTTGTCGTTTGGGTGATATAGCTGCGTTGTGCTTGCCATGGTTTTGTCGCACGTCTGGATTCCGGTTAGCCAGTAGTTGAAGATGTCTGGAATACACAGAAAACCCTTTGCTTTTTTTATGAGGTCAGGATTTTTTGTTTTCAATGCAAGAAGCTGGCAGAGGGTCGTTAAATGCGTGCTATTGCAGGCTGTGATTTCAAATAGTGTTTTTTCTGGGATGAGCTGATGGAGCTCTTTGTGTATGTCTCTGTTATCTTGTCCGTAGTGGCTCAGAGGGTCTTGCAGTAGTTCGCCGTCTTGATCGAGTAGACCGAAGTCGTTTCCCCATGCGGTGATTCCGATGCTTACAAGGTCTTCTCCGAAAATTCTAACCGCTCTGGCGATACCTTTTTTGATTTCAGAGAAGATGTGGTTTACGTCCCAGTATGTACCGCTGTCATTGCTGTACGGCGTGTTAATAAAAGAACCAAAGCTAATTGTTTTGAGTTTTATGTCTGAATATTCCCCGATGGTGAAAATGCCGCCGTTATCTTTCAGATCGATTGCCAGATAGAATTTCATGGTTTGCCTAGCTCCTTTTATTTTGTTTATCAGCAGAAAGTCTACGGAATTTGTCCTTTTTCGTACACATTTTTTTTGGCTTAACAATATATTTTATCGTTTTGCGCTCTCTGGCTTGAAGATCTGCTTCACTTCGTGTAGGTTCTCGCCCCATGCAATCAATCAATCAAGAAGCAATCGACGAAGCGGTTTCTACGGTGAAGGTCGCGTGCCCGGATACAAAACCGAAACTCGGCATTTTGCTCGGCTCAGGCTGGGGCGAGGCGATTTCTGATTTTGCTGTGAAGGCGGAGCTTCCATATGCTGAAATTCCAGGCCTTGGAAAAACGGGCGTAATTGGTCATGCAGGAACCCTGATCCTCGCGGAGCACGCAGGGGCAGATCTTCTTGTTTTTCAGGGGCGCCGTCACTGCTACGAGGGGGCGAGCTGGACATCGGTCGTTCTGCCTATTTGGATTTTGAAGCAGTTTGGTGTTGATACTGTTTTGCTCACAAACGCTTCAGGCGGAATCCGCGAAGACCTCAAACCCGGCTCGTTGGTGGCGATTGAAGATCACATCAACATGCTTGGCTGCAATCCGCTTGTCGGTGAGCACAACCCAAACTTTGGGGTTCGTTTCCCCGACCAGACGGAGGTGTATAGTTCCAACCTTCGGAAAACTCTTCTTTCTTGCGGCGCGGATGCGTCAGGAATATACGTCGCAACCCTTGGACCCACCTTTGAGACGCCCGCCGAGATTCGAGCTTTCCGCTCCATGGGTGCAGATCTCGTGGGAATGTCCACCGTGCCGGAAGCGATTTTTGCCAATGCGGTGGGGATGAAAGTCGCTGGGCTTTCGTGTGTATGTAATTGGGCGGCGGGGCTTGGTGATGAGATGTTGACTGCGGATGATGTGATTCAAACAGCAAACGAAACAATGCCGCGGATGCGGGACGTACTCAGAAAATTTGTGCGGTCAGTGATGTAAGAATTAGGGATAGATTGAAATGATAAAACCGAAGTTGTTCTCCGTTTTAAAAGAATACAATGCAAACACATTCCGAAGTGACCTTCTGTCGGGGGTCACCGTTGGAGTTGTCGCTATTCCGCTTGCAATGGCGTTCGCGATCGCCAGTGGGCTTCCGCCAGAACGTGGATTGTTTACCGCCATGGTTGCCGGATTCCTTATCTCCCTGCTAGGTGGAAGCCGCGTGCAGATCGGCGGACCAACGGGCGCGTTCGTCGTCATTGTCTCAGGAATTGTCGTGCAGCACGGCTACACAGGTTTGGTCGTGGCGACAGCAATGGCGGGGGTTATGCTGATCTGCATGGGCCTAGGGCGGATGGGCGGGCTGATCCGATTTATTCCCTTCCCAGTCATTACGGGCTTCACCTCCGGAATTGCCGTTGTGATTTTTTCAACTCAGATCAAAGATCTTCTCGGGCTACAAATGGGCTCGCCGCCCGCTGAATTTTTACCGAAGTGGATCGCATATATTCGGCATTTAAATACGGTCGAATATTCTGCCGCAGGAGTGGGGCTGGGAACGATTCTTGTTGTCTTTTTGATGCGCAAGTTTTTTCCTCGTTTGCCTTCGCTTCTAATCGGAATGGTCGCGGCGACAGCAATTGCAGCGGCTTTCGGGCTTGATGTCGAGACGATCGGAAGTCGATTTGGAGATTTGCCACGAACATTACCGATGCCGTCCTGGACGGGGGTTTCCTTTGGAGAAATGAAAAATCTACTGGAGCCAGCATTTGCAATTGCAATTCTTTGCGCCATCGAATCCCTCCTCTCCGCAACCGTCGCCGACGGGATGACGGGTTGGAAACACAACTCCAACACAGAACTAGTTGCCCAGGGTGTGGCCAATATTGGGTCCGCATTGTTTGGCGGCATCCCGGCCACAGGAGCGATCGCTCGAACAGCAACAAATGTTAAAAGCGGCGGAAAAACCCCTGTAGCGGGATTAATCCACGCACTAACTCTTGCGCTGGTTCTCTTGTTTCTCGCTCCGGTCGCTCGACTGATTCCTTTAGCGGCACTTGCCGGCGTTCTCGTTGTTGTCAGTGCTGGGATGAGCGAAGCGGCTCATTTCATCCGTTTGCTCAAATCGCCGCGAAGCGATGTTTTTGTGCTGTTGGCAACATTTTCGCTAACCGTTTTTGTGGATTTGATTGTTGCGGTGGAAGTCGGGGTTGTTCTCGCTTCGCTACTGTTTATTCGTCGAATGGCAGAGGTAGGTAATGTCAGCGAGATCACAGACGGATTATACGAAGATCCCGTCGGTGACGAAAATAGCTGGACAAACCGTCTAAAAAGCCTGCCGAACAACGTCGTTGTATACGAAGTGGAAGGCCCATTTTTCTTTGGAGCGTCAGACCATTTTCGTCAGATAATGCAATCCAAAGAAGGGAACGCGAGCGTTCTTATTCTTCGGATTCGACATGTACCCGTCATTGACGCCACAGGATTGAACATTCTCAGAGAATTACAGGCACGGTGTCATAAAAAGCACACACAGCTCATCTTTTCTGGCGTAATGAAACATCCGATGGACGTTTTTCGCAAGGCAGGTTTCATCGACGAAATGGGTTCGGAAAACATTTGTACATCCATAGATGACGCGCTCGCACGCATGCAAGATGTTCTCGATGCACAGGCAGGAAACCTCTAACAACCAGCCGAGGGGGAGAGAAAATCCGATTAATCGTGGTTTTGTCTGTGGTCTGGGCACTTTCTGGGAAACGAATTTCGGTTTGGATTTTGCGTGTTTCTTTTTCCATTCTATCGCAGAGTTACACGCTATGCAAAATTCAGAAATTTCAACGCTCGAACTCTCCCCTCACGGAACCCTGATCTGTCGCGACTTTTCCAAAAAGGAGCTATTCGGCTTCTCAGAATCTGAGCCCGCCGGAATTGTTCGGCTCGCAGGACGTAAACTCTCGTTCAAGCCCGATGGGTCCGTGGATTATTGGAAGGAGTTCTCCGCACTGTTTTTGCGTACGCTCTGTCAATGCCCAGAGGGCGAGGCGCTGACCCTGCCAACGCCGTCGCCCGCCGAATGGGCGGAACGAGTGCTCAACGCCCCGCCGATGCGCGGCGCTGAATATCTCTCGCCCGAGGTTCTTTCCAACCTTTGGAAACGGCTAGCCGATTGGACAATTATAGAAGTGGCTCAATCCAATGGGCTGCCAGGGTTTTTGGAAAAACACGCGCCCCTTTGGTCGCGCGTTGGACGAGTGACGCTGCATCTCGCCGAAAACAAAGGCGACCCGGAATTCCCGTTTGCCTTCATGGCGTCGTATGCGTCGGGGCTGTCCTCGGCTGGACGCATTAAACAGCTCCCGCTCGGCAAAGCCCTAAAAGAATACGCCGGAGCCAACAACAAAGCGGTGCTGATTAAACTGCTCTCCCCAATACATGCCGCAGCAAAAAAGAGCGAACTGATTGCCAACCTTGTAGAAACAGGCGACATTTTTCATCCACTCGTTTGGCTCCCCGAAGAGGCGTACGAATTCCTCCAAGGAATCACCGCATACGAGGAAGCCAATCTGCTCGTGCGTCTGCCTAACTGGTGGAAAAAGAAAGCCAGCCGCCCGCAAGTGGCAGTGACGATTGGCGAAAAAAAGAAAAGCAACCTAGGCATCAACGCCTTGCTCGATTTTCACTTGGATGTAACGATCGACGGTCATCGTCTTTCGCGTGAGGAAATCCGGGCGCTTCTCGAAGGCGCTGACGGACTCGTTCTTCTTCGGGGTCAGTGGGTCGAAGTGGATCGCGAAAAGCTACAGCAAGCGCTCGACCACTGGGAAGCCATCGAAAAAGGCGGCGGCGTTTCATTCGTCGAAGGAATGCGACTGCTCGCCGGAGCGCCCGCCAACCTGAAAGATAAAGAAGAACTCGACGAACACCGCGAATGGGCATTCACCCAGCCCGGCGAATGGCTTGCCGAAACGCTCAACCAACTGCGCGACCCCGAACAACTCGCCCCGCCCAAAACCCTACACGCCAAGCTGCGCCCCTACCAAGAAACCGGACTCAACTGGCTCTGGTTTTGCGCACGCACCGGACTCGGTGCCTGCCTCGCCGACGATATGGGCCTCGGGAAAACCATGCAAGTACTCGCCGCGCTCCTCCGCAAAAAAGCAGAATCGCCCGACGCAGGGCCCGCGCTGTTGGTTGTGCCGGCATCGCTCATCGGAAACTGGAAACGCGAAGCCGCACGCTTCGCGCCGTCGCTTCAGCTCAAAATCGCCCACCGCTCGGAAGGCTCAAATGTTCCAAGCATTGGAAACGCCGACCTCGTCGTCACCACATACGGAATGCTCAGCCGCCTTCCAATGCTTGGAAAAACCGAATGGAGCTGGGTGATTCTCGACGAAGCACAGGCCATCAAAAACCACGGAACCAAACAAAGCAAAGCCGTACGCGCACTCCACTCCGAGGCCCGCATCGCCCTAACCGGTACGCCCATCGAAAATCGCCTCGGCGATTTATGGTCGCTCTTCGACTTCCTCAACCCCGGGCTCCTCGGTAGCGCGACTCAGTTCTCCGCCTTCGCAAAAGCCATCCAATCCGGCAACAACGAACACTACGCCCCGCTCCGCCGCCTCGTCAGCCCATACATTCTACGCCGAATGAAAACCGACAAAACCATCATCTCCGATCTGCCCGAAAAAACAGAAATGAAAGTCTTCTGCGGACTCAGCAAACCGCAAGCCAAACTCTACCAGCAATCCGCCGACGCACTTCTCCAAGAACTCAAAGCCACCGACGGCATCCAGCGCAAAGGGCTTGTCCTCACATACCTCATGCGCTTCAAACAAATCTGCAACCATCCCGATCAAGTGACGGGCGGCGTGGAATACAAAACCACCCACAGCGCAAAGTTCCAACGGTTGGAAGAACTCTGCTCCGAGATCGAATCACGCGGCGAAAAAGTCCTCATCTTCACCCAATTCCGCGAAATCACCGAACCACTCTCCGACTGCCTCGCCGACGTATTTGGTCGCCCCGGACTCGTTTTGCACGGCGGAACCCCCGTCAAAAAACGGCAGCAAATGGTCGACGACTTCCAGCGCGAAGACGGACCGCCCTACTTCGTCCTATCCATCAAAGCCGGCGGAACCGGACTCAACCTGACCGCAGCCTCACACGTCATCCACTTCGATCGATGGTGGAACCCCGCCGTCGAAAACCAAGCCACCGACCGCGCCTTCCGCATCGGACAAAAAAACAACGTCCTCGTCCACAAATTCATCACCAGCGGAACGCTCGAAGAAAAGATCGACCAGATGCTCACCGAAAAGCAAAACACCGCCGATCAGATCTTAGAGGGTGGCGCAGAAAAATCTCTAACCGAAATGAGCAACGACGAACTCCTAAAACTAGTCGCACTCGACCTCCCCAAAACGGAATGACATCAACCCCTAGGAAATGAAATGAAAAACAAATGCCTTCTTTGCCTAACGGGAAAAGCCCGTCGAACGTGTCCGCTCAAAAACGGAATGATCATCTGCTCCAAATGTTGCGCAGAAATACGAGAGACCGGATGCGGCGAATGCCCCCATTATGCCGAATCCAAACGTTACGCCCTACAGCGCGAGGACTGCCTACCCAACAGACACTTCATCATTGAAATCGACCCCGAAGTCGAGAAGGAGGTTGATCATGCTTTGGAGAAGGCTTCGCAGGGGAAACTAAAGAAAGCATTCAAAACCATGAAACGCCTTGCTGATGAACACCCGAGAGATCACACAGTTTGTTATGGAATGGGAACACTCTGTGCTTTAAATGGCAACGATGCCGAAGCCATTCCTTGGTTCGAAAAATCGGTTTCAATCTTCCCGTACATGGCCGAAGCGCATTACAACCTCGGAATTTCATACCAACGCACCTACAACCTTGGTCGGATGATTAAATCCCTCCGCAAAGCGCTACAATATGGTGATTCTCAGGGTGAATCGTACCAAAGAGCCCGCATTCAACTGGAGAACATGAAGCAGAGCATTGCTGAAAACGAAGGCGTTGATCTGGACAGCTACGTTGCTTCATCTGAAAATTTTGAAGCCGCATTCAGGCACATGGAAAACCATCAGTGGGACACTGCGCTTAAACGGTTCAAAAAAGCGGCAAGCCATAACAAAAACAATGCACCAATTTATGGGAACATGGGGATTTGTCTAGCTCAGCTTGGACGAAAAGCCGAAGCACTGGTCGCACTGGATCGTGCTCTTGAAATATATCCTGAATACAGAGTTGCCACAAGCAACCGAAAGATTGTTAGAAACATGAAAGAAGGAGTCCCGCTCGAAAACGCCGACTACCAAACCATTTTTTACTCCGTCAAAGAGCTAGAAAAAAAGCGATAGACCAATTCTGAGATATTTAACCGCGAGAGAACGGAAAGAATAAAGGTGTTAAATCCGTCTTTCTTTGCGTTCTCTGCGTTTTGCATGAGGGTTGGTTTGCGGTCGATTCGTTGCGTTAAAAAAATGGCACCTCGGGCATTTCTGCTCCCCTAAATACTTTTTGCAAATCGATCAAGCACCTCTCTGTATTTATGAATCTCGGGTTTTTGTAATGTAAACGTGCCTTTTTGGAGGTTTCGTATGTTCCATTTTCGAGAAGGAATACTCCATTTTCAAACTGAACAGATTCCTTTAAACTCACCGCATGAGCCGCCTTCAAGAAAAGGATTCTATCTGCGTTTTCTTTGTGCAAATAAACGGTCAACCCGTTTATTAGAACCTTCGAGAAACGAAGATCTTCGCCAAGAAATTCGCGAATATGTCCAAACACCTCCAAGCGGGTGAGCCCAGAAAACATTTTCTCTAAAGGTGCCTCTTTGCGAGTGGTTTTCGGAGCGTTCACTATCGCACCTCCGGTGACGAGCTCTTTTTTTTCTCGGAATTGCTCGTCGCGCAACGTCACAACCAAGTCTGAAACAACAAGCTGGTTTAGCCCTCCAAAGGAGAAGCCGCCGATTTTTTGTTTCTCAACCGTACAGTCAGAAAAAGAAACATACTCTTTTTGCGGATATCCGCCGGAGCGGACACGAATGCCCGCCGCGATTTTCTGTGAGTATGTTTTTAATCCGATCTCCCCCTGCGGCTCTTTTTCCAAGGGTCGGAAAAACAACCCTGCACCCAAGAGAAAAAGACCCAGAAAAATCAACAGCATTTGAATCCAGCGATTCATCACTCCTCTTCGATCTGAACGTTCACCTGATAATATTCGCTGGAATGCGTTGGTTCGTTCGTGAAGCTTCCGCAAGGCCATGCGAGATTGCTGGCTATGCAGGAGAATCCATCCACCAAGTTTGTGGAGTAATAAACGCTATATTCTCGACCCTGAGCGGGTTGCCAGCGCAATACAATCTGGTTCGGATTTTGGGCATCTCCCTCGGGCTGAACCGATACATCAAACGTACTCAACGGATCCGTTGGATCGAGTCCAGCGATATAACAAGCGCGCAAGGTATTCACTCCGTTCATGGAAAGATCGTTTGGTTTATGAGCTCCGACGACATCGAAAAACTTTACCTCC
>JAOZMR010000064.1 GCA_029934215.1 Pontiellaceae bacterium
GTTTAAAGGGAAGTTGCCGTAAATAATCTCGAAATTTAGATGCGTTTGCCCTGGAAAAAATGGTCGTGCGGCTTGCTTTGTTTTAGGTTGCCCGTTAGTGTGTGTCGCTTTTTAGGAGACTAGTATGCAAGACAATGAATATCGCCAGCAACGTATCGAAAATATGAAAAACCTCGCGGAAGCTGGTTTTCCGGCCTATGGAAACGCTTTTGACCGTACCGACACGCTCGAAAACCTCCACGCGAATTTTGAAGATGGCAAAATGGTTAAAGCCTGCGGTCGAATCGTCGCTCTTCGTAAAATGGGAAAGATGGCGTTTGCGCATCTTTCCGACGGCTCCGCACAGTTTCAGTTGATGGTAAAAAAGGATCTGATCGGGGAAGAGAGTTTTGCCGCGTTCAAATTGCTCGATCTCGGCGATGTGATCGGTGTTTCTGGCGAGCTTTTCGTTACCCGTACCGAGGAGAATACTGTTCGTGTTGCAGAGTGGACTCTGCTTTCAAAATCCATTTTGCAACCCCCAGAAAAGTTCCACGGCTTGCAGGATGTTGAAACCCGTTATCGTCAGCGTGAACTTGATCTGATCTCAAATGATGATGTGATGAGTCTTTTCAAAAAACGTTCTGCGCTGTTGAGCGAAATTCGGCGTTTCCTCGAAGATCGCGGCTATTGTGAAGTCGAAACTCCAATGATTCAAGCGATTGCTGGAGGCGCGGCTGCTAATCCGTTTCGAACGCATTATCAAGCATTGGGCACCGATATGGTTTTCCGTATTGCGCCTGAACTCTATCTCAAACGCCTTATTGTTGGCGGCATGGATAAGGTTTTTGAGTTGAATCGCAACTTCCGCAATGAAGGGCTCGACCGGACGCATAATCCCGAGTTCACTGTTCTCGAAACCTACGAAGCCTACGGCGATATGCGCACGATGCAGGAGTTGATTCAGAGCCTGGTGACTCATTTGGCGGAGAAAATCTTCGGTGGGCTCGAGGTCGAATGGATGGGCAATAAAATTGATCTTTCCACACCTTGGAACGAAATCGCCTATCACGATCTCATTAAAAAGAACCTGGGCGACGATTGGTTCGACAGAACCGTCGAAGAGGCTCGCGCCAAAGCTGCCGAGCTTGAAGTGGCGATCGAGGAGGAGTTTGATTTCGAAAAGATCACCCATGAGATTTATGACAAAACCATCGAAGGTACGCTGATTCAGCCGACCTTTATTACACGACTGCCCGCCGAACTTGTACCCCTTGCCAAACCCTGCGCCGACGATCCATCGCTTGTTGATGTGTTTGAACTCATTATCGGCGGCAAAGAGATTGCCCCAGCGTATAGCGAACTCAACGATGCTTTTGAACAACGCCGCCGCTTCGAATCGCAAGCGGGAGGTGATGCTTCAAAAATCGACCACGATTTCCTTAGCGCACTCGAAACCGGTATGCCGCCGACCGGAGGAATGGGGGTTGGAATCGACCGTCTCATGATGCTCCTCAGCGGCTCCGATGCCATTCGCGACGTCATTCTTTTTCCGCAGCTAAAACCTAGAGTCGAAGTTGAGTGACTTTTTTAATTAACGGAGAAAAAAATGCCAACAAAGCTTGAAAGCGGAGAAACCGTTCTTTTTATCGGAGACAGCATCACCGACTGCGGTCGGCGCGATGCGCAACATGCGCCGCTCGGTTGCGGTTATGTTCAAATGGTGGCGGATATGCTGACGATTCGTGAGCCACAAAAGAAGGTCACGGTTGTCAACCGCGGGATCGGCGGAAACAATATCGACGATCTTCGTAGTCGCTGGCACGACGATGTGTTCGAAATTGAGCCTGACTGGCTTTCTGTAAAAATCGGTATCAACGATCTGAACCAAACGCTGAACAGTAACTCCGATTTGCCCGCTGAGAAGTTTGAAGAGATCTACGATTCTCTTCTTGCGCAAACGGTAGAACGATTTCCGAACTGCCAGCTTCTGCTTATCGATCCATTTTTTATGAGCCGCGATCAAACGGAGGATTCTTATCGTGCCCGCGTACTGCAAGTGCTTCCTGGCTACATTGATGCTGTACATCGCTTGAGTCAGAAGTATGAAACCCGTCTTGTGGAAACACATGATCTATTTCAGGAGCAGCTCAAGCACCATAAGTTGGAGGTTTTCAGCACGGAACCGGTTCATCCGAACTCGGCGGGTCATTTATTAATGGCGGAAGCCGTTTACAACGCCTTGTCAATCTAACTGTTTTCCGTTACGGTTGGGTTTGTTATGAGTGCATTCAAACAAACCCTATCGTTTCTTCTGTTCGCCGCTTGTGGCGTCTACGCACAGACCTATCAAATCCACGACGGCGGGATGGCTCGCACGTTTGTGGTTGAGGCAATTCCTGTCGCCCCAGCGGCGCTCAAGGACACAGCGGCGGTGGAGCCGCAGATTATCCTCTACGAAGCGGGCGCGAAAAAAACGGAATTTTCCAAACGCATCGCGACTAAGCAGGTGTTGGTTGAGCTGAAAGCTGGAGCCGACCCCGTTGCGTTGGCCAAAAAATATAAAGCGATCCTCGCCGATTCCCCCGCTTATGCGCCGGGTTTCCATATATTGGAAACCACCTCCGCCCTCAACGCGTTGGCGCTCTCCGAAACATTGCGCAACGATCCGAGCGTCCTCTCCGCCGAGCCGTTGCTCGCTCGCAAGCATCAAAAAAAAAGCCTTCCAAATGACCCCAGGTTCACGAATCAGTGGCATTTAGTGAACTCGGGACAGAACGGCGGCACGGCGGGCGTCGACATTAATATTTCCAATGTTTGGAACACCTATCAAGGCTCCAATATCGTCATTGGGATCATTGACGACGGGCTCGATTTGGATCACGAAGATCTGGTCGCGAATCTGAATACGAATATCGACTGGGATTTCAACTACAACGACGCGGTTCCGCAAGCTGAATCTGGAGATACTCATGGGACGCCGTGTGCGGGGGTTGCCGCAGGGCGCGGAAATAACGGTCTCGGCATCTCCGGTGCTGCTCCGCGTGCCTCACTGGTTGGTCTTCGGCTGATTTCTCTCGCCGCATCAGACAGTCAAGAGGCGGGCGCTCTCAGCCACAGCAATTCACTCATTCATATCAAAAGCAACAGCTGGGGACCCTCCGACGATGGAAAAACATTGGCCGGACCCGGAACCCTCGCTGCCGCCGCGCTAAAAAGTGGAGCCGAGTCGGGAACCCTCTTTTTTTGGGCGGGTGGCAATGGATTCGCTGAGGGCGATAATGCCAATTATGACGGCTACGCGAACTCCATTTACACCATCGCCATCGCCGCAGTCAGCGACCAAGGACTTTCCTCCGACTACAGCGAACTCGGCGCCTGCTTGATTGTTGCAGCTCCTTCCAGCAGTAATGGACGGCAAGGAATCACCACCACCTCGGCGAACGGGAATTACGAAAGCAACTTCGGCGGAACCTCGTCCGCCACCCCGCTCGCCGCCGGAGTCGGCGCGCTCATGCTTGAAGCAAACCCCAACCTTGGCTGGCGCGACGTGCAGGAAATCCTAATGACCTCTTCCCGTAAAAATGATGCGTCCGACAGCGAGTGGATAAGTAACGCCGCCGGATTTCACTTCAATCACAAATACGGCGCAGGACTGATCGACGCCGAAGCCGCAATCGACCTGAGCACAACGTGGACAAACCTCGGCGTGTATAAAAACATTTCTTACTCGCTAACGAATCTAAACCAATCCATCCCCGATAACAACATAACCGGAATCACCAACACCTTTTACATCACTCAAAACTTCCGCGTTGAATACGTCACTTTGACCACCGAAATTACACACACCTACCGTAGCGATATCGAAATCTGGCTCACCTCTCCGAGCGGAACACAAAGCCAATTGGCCTGGCGAAATGACGACTCAGTAGACAATCTGAACTGGACATTTTCCACAGTTAGGAACTGGGGCGAAACGTCTTCTGGCGACTGGGTTGTAACGATTCTGGACAACTATGCTGGCGACACTGGAACCATCAACGCCCTCACACTCGCACTCTATGGCTCGGATGGTGATGACATTGATGACACATGGGAGGTCGAGCACTTCGGAGATACGATCACCGTCAACAACAGTTCCGACACCGATTCCGACGGCTCCAGCGACTACGACGAATGGATCGCCGGAACCCAGCCGACCAACGCCGCATCGACATTCGCCATCGAAACCCTTTCCCCCGAGCAAAAAATCTGCTGGACTAGCATCTCCGGAAAAATCTATATGATCGAGTATACAACAAACCTGCTCAACGGTTTCCAACCCCTGGAAACCAACATCATCGCCACGCCACCGCAGAATATTTTCACCAATCTCCCGCCCGAAGACCAAGCCTTCTATCGAATTTTCCTCGAAACGGATTGACTCGTTTCGCCATTATCTCCAATCTTACTCGGCAAAAGGAACCATTACATGAGCCAAAATAAGCACCTCGACCAGTTCATGAGCACCTTCCCTAACGAAGGTCTCACATTCGACGACGTATCTCTCATTACCCAATACTCTGACTTCCTCCCCAGTGAAGCGAAGATCAAGACCCGTCTATCCACCAATATTCACCTAAACATCCCGTTCGTCAGCGCGGCGATGGATACCGTGACCGAAGCCAACATGGCAATCGCTATGGCACTGCACGGCGGAATTGGGATCATCCACAAGAACCTCGATCCCGAGGGTCAGGTGGAGCACGTCGAGCGCGTGAAACATCACCTCAACGGGCTCATTCAAAACCCGATCACATTCAACGGCTCCCAAACGCTCTCCGAAATTAAAGAGCGCTGCAACAAAAAGGCGTACAACTTTAACGGATTTCCCATCCTCGACGACCAAAGCGCGCTCGTTGGAATTCTCACGTCCAAGGACATTAAATTTGCAAAAAACCAAGATGTCCGAGCTGAAGACATTATGACCCGAACCGTGATTACCGCCGAAGAAGGAACTACCCTTCAGCAGGCGTACGAGATCATGAAGAAAAACAAAATAGGCAAACTCCCGATCGTTAAAAACGGGCAACTCGTCGGACTCTACAGCTATACCGATGTTGCAGATCTCATCGAAAACACACGCCCACTTTATAACCGCGACGACCAGTACCGCCTCCGCGTCGGTGCCGCAATCGGTCCAGAAAACTACAAACGCGCCGAAGCCCTTTACAACGCGGGGGTCGATGTCATTGTCGTCGACACCGCACACGGACACAGCAAAGGCGTCATTGAAATGACCACTTGGGTCAAAAAGAATCTTCCCGACATCGACGTCATTGCCGGAAACATCGCCACAGGCGAAGCCGCACTCGCGCTACAAAAGGCGGGCGCTGACGCCGTCAAAGTCGGCATTGGTCCCGGCTCAATTTGCACCACCCGTGTCGTTGCAGGCGTCGGTATTCCACAGCTCAGCGCAATATACAGCTGCGCAGCTTCTCTTAAAGGCTCCATCCCCGTCATAGCCGACGGTGGCATTCGCCATTCAGGAGACATTGCAAAAGCACTCACCGCCGGCGCTTCCACCGTCATGATGGGTTCCGTCCTCGCAGGAACCGACGAAAGCCCCGGCGAAAAAATCTTCCGCGATGGTCGTCAATTTGTCGTCTACCGAGGGATGGGAAGCTTCGATGCCATGAAATCTCGTGAAGGCTCCCGCCAGCGCTACGGACAAAAAGAGGGAGCGGACGACGAGCTCGTTCCTCAAGGGATCGAGGGAGTCGTTCCATACGCAGGGGAAGTGAGCAAGGTTCTCAAGCAATACTGCGGCGGGCTCGAGGCCAGCCTCGGCTATTGCGGAACAAAAACCATAGCCGATTTACAACAAACCGGACAACTCATCCGTGTTTCCGCCGCTGGAACCGCTGAAGCCCATCCGCACGACATACACATCACAAAAGAAGCCCCCAACTACCGACGGTAGGAGAATAAAAGAATCGATATGGGAACTCTAAAAAACACATTTTCATGGTCGTTCAGTGCGGCAGCTGATTTCGAGGAGTGCCGGCGGCGACGGTATTGGAGCAAATATGGTATGTGGGGCGGATGGGAACGCAACGCGGACGCTGTTACGAAACAAGCATATCGGCTCACGAAAATGACGAACCGTTGGGGGCTGATGGGCGTGGCGACCGAGGAGACGATTATGCGCGTTCTTCGTCAGCAACAGGCGGACAACCCGATGACGGCAGTGGAAGCCTATGAAGCTGTCGCTCGCCCCTTTCTTCTGCGCTGTTGGAAGGAGTCGCGCGGTCAGGCATGGGAAAAGAATCCGAAACAATTCTGCTGTTTGCACGGGCACTATTACAAAACGATGGAGGACGAAAAGACGGCCATTGGTGCAATCAAAGAGCAGGTGATCAACTGCACGCAGAATTTCATCGAGAAGGTTCTTCCAAGGATTGGAAACATTTCCCGCGAAATGGAAATACAGATTCAGACACCGGACATGGGAGGGGACCCAGAGCACATCATCTGGAACAACGTCAAAATGTATGTAATTCCAGACTATGCGTATCGCATTGGAAATCAAATGCATATTCACGACTGGAAGGCAGGGAAGATTAAGGAATCGCACCGCGACCAGTTGGCGGGTTACGCGCTCTGGGCGGAGGTGAAATATAAGGTCCCAATTAAAGATATTTTTCTCTACGTGGAATATATCAACGAAGGGCAAGTCCTCCCATTCCAGCTCACCTCCGAGGAGTTCGACGAAAAAAAGGAGCAAATCGGCAAATCAGTCGGAGAGATGAGCGAATATCTTGTGGACTTTGATCGCGAAAAAAACGAGCCGCTTCCAAAAAGCGAATGGGAGCTCGCCGCCGATCCCGCCTCCTGCAAATTGTGCAAGTTCTACGAATTGTGCAAGCCTGATTTGTAGATCATTATCCTTGAATGCGACAAACATATGGAGTTAGCATCATATTTTCAGATTTTAATTTATAAGCAGATCAACTTTAGGAATTCAATCATGGGCGATATTGAAAAATACGGAAAATTTACAGAGAACGGACGTTGTTTTGAACTGACGAGCGAGCCGCCGAAGAAATGGTTTAATGTTCACTACAACCAACCCGGTGACAACGAGTTCTACGCGGATGTCAGCCAACTGGGCGACGGAGCGGTTCGCGCTCGCGACAAGGCGGGTAACACTGTAAATCTCTTCGGATGGGACGACACCTATCTGTACATTCGCGACGACGAAACCAACACCGTTTTCAACCCCGGCGGCGCGCCCGTACTCGCCGATATGAAAGATTGTTCCTGCCGCTTTTATCCAGAAAAAACCATCATCAAAGGAACCTGCGACGATCTCCAGGCGGAGCAACGTGTTTTTGTACCTCGCGATGAAACCGCGATGGTTTGGACGCTGAATCTAAAAAACCTTTCGGATCGCCCGCGAAAAATCTCTCTTTTCACCTACGCACGCTTTGCGCTCAATGGCTGCAACTCAGAAGGGCAGGGGGCTCCATCCGAGCCGTTCGCGTATGTGATGCCGGAGCTTGGCGGTGTCTATGCCGAAAACAAAGCCCGCAAAGTTCCGCCCACCGACCGCTTTAAAGCATTTGTGATTACCCTCAACGAACTCCGCAACGCCAATGCGCATCGGCAAGAATTCACTCGCCAAGACTATTCGCTGAGTACTCCGAACATTCTCCGGGGTTGGAACTGCGACGGACACGGCGGACGCTTCGGCGGCGATAATGCGGGCATTCTGCAGGTCAGCTTCGAGTTGGCTCTCGGCGCAACCGAGCGGGTCGATTTTATTCTCGGACAAACGGATTCTGTCGAATCGGTCAAAGCGCTACGCGAACGGATGACCCCAGAAACCATCGATGCCGCCTGCGCAGAGCAGGAACGGATTTCCCAGAAGCATTCCGATGCGTTCACGGTTTCGACCGGTAACGAAAACTACGATGCGCTGATCAATCACTTCGCAAAAAAAGCGATGGTCTCCTACATCATCGACAAAAGCGGATTCCGCGACAACGTACAGATCGACGCCGCCATTGCGCTTTTCGATTATGAAATGGCGAAAACCAACTTTTTGCAGGCGCTTTCTTCGCAATACCCAACCGGCTCAGTGCCGCACAGCTTCCGCCCGATGAACCGGCTGCAATACTCCGATAAACCCGCATGGATTCTTCTCACCGCCCCGCTACTCATCAAAGAGAGCGGCGACCTCTCTCTATTGGACATCGAACTCCCTTATTTTGAATGCGACGAAAAAGGAACCGTCTGGGATCACATGATCCGCGCCATGCGCTTCCTTTGCAACGACACCGGCGCAAACGGACTTTGCGACCAGCATTTCGCCGACTGGAACGACGGGCTTGAACCGTCCGCGCTGACCGGCGACCGCGAAAGCATCATGGTCACACAACAACTCTGCTACGGCTTGCTCGAAGTCGAAGAACTCGCCAAACGCCGTGGAGACAGCGAGATCGAAAAAGAAGCCCGCGAACAGTACGACCAGTTCAAAAAACTGCTCAACGAATTCGCGTGGGACGGCGAATGGTACATCCGCAGCACCTGCGAAGTTGGAACACCCCTCGGCACCTCGAAAGACGACCAGGCGCAAATCTTCCAAAACACCCAATCGTGGGCTGTTCTTTCGCAGACGGCGGAAGGCGACCGCGCCGAACGCTGCATGAAAAGCGTCGATGAACACATTGAACTAGACATCGGCTTCCAGATCAGTGCGCCGCCATGCACACGCTACGACGAACGCATCGGGAAATACTCCGCGATTCTCCCCGGACACGGAACCAACGGCGGAGCCTACTGCCACGCTGCCGGCTTCAAAGCCGTCGCCGACTGCATGATCGGTCGCGCCGAAGAGGCGTGGCGCACATTCGTCAAAACCGCACCCGACAGCCCGTGGAACCCGCTCAGCATCTCGGGAATGGAACCGTTTTCGTTCACCAACTGCATCGAAGCCGTTCCCAGCCAGTACGGCGAAGGCATCTACGCCTGGCGCACCGGAACTACCGGATGGTTCACCATGGCGCTGGTCGAATGGATCTTCGGCGTACGCCGCACCTATGAAGGACTCCTTATTGATCCGTGCATGAGCAAAGAGCTTCCGCAGGTTTCTCTAACGCGCAAATTCCGAGGCGCGACGTACGAAATCTCCATCGACAACACCGCTGGACGCCGCACAGGAACCACATCGATCACCGTCGATGGCGAGGCACTTGAAGGCAACATTCTTCCAATCTTTGGAAACGGAACCCATGTCGTTGAGGTAATCGTTTAGATTGAGTTCCAAGGGTTGGAAAGCCCAGCCGTAGGAAGGCTGGGTAGCCAAGAGAGCGCAGTGAAAAGAAAAGTCTCTGCGCTCTCTAAGGATAAGCCCTCATACAAAATGCTCACATACGCAAAACGCGAGGATCAAATTCAAAGGGTTCAGGTGCGCCCTGCTTAAGCTTATAAAAATCGTGATGAAACGGGTTGATCAAATAGTTGCGTTCCCCAGGAATCAACACACTCGGAACCTCCAACACAACCGACACCTGCCCCCGCAGCCATTGATTGCCCAACGTCTGAATCGAACAAGGCGGCGGGTGGTTTCTCCACTCAGAAGGCAAGCCTTGTGCGTCCAGCGTCCGCAGATGCGCTTCAGAAAACTGAACAGGTATACACAGGTAATTATCAAGAACGCTTTCTTGATCTAAATGAACCAACAACTCGAGCGCCGCTAACGCCTTCGATTCCGCAGCATAAACCATCGACATTCCGACCGAATTCCAGCGTCCGCCATAAAGACGTGCGCCTTCGCCCGAAAATGCGTCGTTCGCATGACACGGTTGTACAATTCGCCAAGCTTTTCGCATTAGGTAAACACTCCGTATTCAATGCGACCCAAAAGATGAAAAACCTCTTCCGTCCCCAGCTCGGTTTCGACCATTTCCAGCGGAGTTTTCCCGCGGAAATGGGAGCGAGGCGTTTTTAACCACTGAACCGCTTTTTTTTGTGCTCCAAGCACAGCCTCCGTTTTTTCCAAGATGCGGTTCAACCGAACGATTCGTTCAGACTGTCCACAGGTCAAACGCCCTTCTTTCATTTTCCGATTCAGTGTTCGTACTGGAATTCCGGTATAACGAGCCACCTCTTGACGCGTGATCAGTAGGTCCATGCAAAGCTCATTAACAACATCGGCGGGTAGTCCTTTTTTCAGTTCCTCCACACGATCGAGAATATCCGTTTCAGGAGACCAGCGCACTTCGAACGGAGACGCCTTATAAACATTCGTTCTCACTTCATAAGCAGCGACATGTTCTTCAACACGGTCGGGTTCTGTTTCCTGGTAGGTGTAGAGTTGTCTTTTTGTTTCGTTTTCCTTCATTGCGTCTCCTTTAGCTAAAAGGCACTATAGCAGATGCCAAACGCCGCTCAAGCGTTTTTTTCATTTATTTTCCAGAGACTGTGATTCGATAGAAAACGGATTGATTGGTTATAAGCATGGGATCGCGCCATCTGTTTGTGCCGTCAGCACCTAACAATCGTGAATAATGGGTTGCGATATTCCATCCGTTTGCATTCAAATCAAACGAGCGCCAGACCACGAACGGAGTATTCAACTCATTGGTTCCGCCAAGCCAAACCAGATTGTGATCTGAAGAAAACTCAACAATTCTAAACTGCGACGCTGCATTTGTTGGGTTGGTTCCTGCTTGGTACTCTTGCCACGCCGCAAACCCATCCCCATCCGTATCGGTTCGATCCACGACATCATAACGTTGACCACCCCACCCATATCGCTCTAGCCAGACGACAGGTGTTCCGTTTGTGGTATACGGCACAGCCTCATCGGCACCAATATCGACAGATGCTCCATAAACCCGAGCTTGCCCATCGAGATCAAACATCCCTGCGTCAGCTCGATTCGTTCCGCAATTAATAGCAGGCGATACGGATTGAAGATGAAAATTTCCAGACTCCGGCGAGCGCAACAAAGGATCCTGCCCTTGGATCGATTGCGCGTCCTGCCCCGTTCCCTGCCATCTCGAAAATGAATAATGCTCCTTTTTTCCCCACGTCCACAAATGGGCGTCAGGGTTAGAAACCGGCGAGTAATATAAATTATAATTGAACACCGTGTTAATCGGATCACTCCCTCTCCGCCCAATCCCCCCCAGGAAAACGACATCCCCTCCGTCGTTTACGAGCGGCATAATCAGATTGTTTTCGAACACGCAGTTCTCCACATACATCTGGAGATAGATCTCGCCGTTATATTCCTTCCCCGTATCGTTTTGCCACAACGTATTGCCCGACACGGTGCAATACTCTGATTTTCCACGATTCGCGTCATATCCGCCGACAAAAATCCCGCCCGTATAGTTTCGATAAATCAGATTGTTGCGCACCTTTATATACGACGTACTCTTGCCGCTATGCTCGGACGCAATCTCAATCCCGATATCCCCGTCATGCACGATATTCCGCTCAATCACAATATCGGTTCCGCCATCGACATAAATGCCGTCCGACGAACGATCGCCCCCGTACGCCGGATTCCC
>JAOZMR010000065.1 GCA_029934215.1 Pontiellaceae bacterium
GCTCGTCCGGATCTGTGGGGGAGCCCTTCAGGCAACTGGGGGCTCTACCCGGAAAAAAGACGGGCTAAACACTATTATTCTTTGCGTTCTTTGTGCTTTTGAACCGTTCTTGCGTCACTATTTTTGATTGCAAAAATTATTTATCGCTTCGCTTTCAGCACGGTTAACCCTCTTTTAGCTTTTTCCAGACATTCATTGATCGCTTGATTCGTTGTGAACGTGGTGCTATTCAACTTGCGAGACAAACACTGAAAACTGGCACGTTGCATGAGGGCTGGTTAATAGAGACCGATCAGCCACATGGGAAGAACCTTTCCAGCGGGGAGATCCACGTTGTCCCGAACTACAAAGTCAGCAGATTTTGTGCTTTTTGTTCGTCCGCCCACTTCGATGAGGATGTCGTTTACCGTAAAATCGCAATCGGTTTCTTTGGTGCTGGCAAATACGCGATAGCCTGCATCTGTAAATGCGGTGGCAACATAGGCTTCCCTTTGAGTGCCTTCGTTCTTTCCGAAAAAGGTGTAAACCGATGGCTCGTGCAGTAGTAATTTCGCGCCCACTGAATTCATTTTGGTGTCGTTTCGTTTTCGAACGATTCGGATGAGGTGAGCTCGTTCCATTGCGGTGAGTAGTTGGTAGAGCTTTTCCTTTCCGATCCCCCACTCCCGGCAGAGCGAGTTCACTTGCAGGGTGGGTACGGTTGACACTGCCAAATGTCCAATCACGGCATGCATGAGCCGGAGATGGTTTTCTGTGATCTGTGGAACCAGAAATGGGATGTCCGATTCCATGGTTTTTGCGACCGTTCTCATGACTTTCTCTTGATAAAGCAGATAATCTTCCATGAAGAATGGACGGAACCCGCCTTGAAGATAGTCGAGGAAAAGGCGAAGGATGTTGGTTTCTTTGATCAATGCCTGAACGTTGGATGTGGATGGGTTGAATGGATCGATGGGTTCGATCTCACGGTCTAATTTGAGCATGAGGAATTCTCGGAAGGAGAGCAGCGGCATGGTGTGTACGGGGAAGCGGCGGGAAAGATCGGATATTTCCTTGCGCAAAACCACTGTGCTGGAGTCGCTCGCTAGGATTTTATGCTTTGGAAACGCATCGTATGCTGCTTTCAAATGACGCGCCCAATCCGTTGCATAATGAACTTCGTCAATCAGCACACCTTCGTAGCCGCGCATAAAGATCCCTTCTAGCAGGTCGAAGAGATGCGTGGTGCTTAAAACGGGATTGTCTGCTGAAAAATAGAGCAAGTGATGTTTCTCGATCTGCGAAAGCATCCATGTGGTTTTTCCCACGCCGCGCGGGCCTGATAGGAGTCCGGCTCGTTGGGGCATTTCAAAACGCGAGGACCAGTCGCGTAGTCGTTTTGGCTGGTGGATCAGCAATCTCGCCTGAATTTGTTCTGCCCGCTCTATGGTTTCGGTGATTAAAGACATCTGGTTCTCCTTTAGAACTGATTTGCACACAATCGGTTCTACGAAAAGACCGCCGTTGTGGCAAGTATATACGCGCCCGATGATTCAGACCTCACACAAAACGCCCATTTGCACGTTTTGAATGGCACCACTTTTACAAAGAATGGAGATTGGAAAGCGTTGTCGGGCTTGCGGTCGATTCGTTGCGTTTTGGTTTTAGAGTGTTTGATGCTGTATGGGTGTGATTGGTGCTTCTGATACGAGCGCAGCGGCGTAGGTTGGGTCGATTTCCAGGGTCTGGAAAAACCATGCTCCGGTTTTTTCAAGGGCTGGCGTGTTGGGGTGGGTTTCGTGCGGTACGGTGAATGTATTGAGGTCTTTGAAAATCCCAGTTCCTAGGGCTTTTATATAGGCTTCTTTTTTTGCCCAAGTATCAAAGAAGCCTTTTTCTGGATTTTCCAGGGTTTGGAGGTTTTCGCGTTCTTCCTGGGAGAACCAGCGCTTGGCGATCGCGTTTGTGTTGATGCCGGTTCGACGGTGTTCGATGTCGACTCCAATGGATCGGTCGGTGGTGATTGCGATGAGTAGACGGTCGCGGGAGTGGGAGATGTTGAATTCTGTGCGTCCAGTTTGTTTAGCGTCTGCAAGAAATGGTTTTCCGTGTTCGTTGTGTTTGAAGGTTATGGCGGTTGGGTCGGTGTCGATGAATTTGCCGAGGATTCGCCGGAGTAGCCCGCGATAGAGGATGAAGCGTTCGGTCGTGTTGGGTTTGATGTATTTTTCGGCGCGTTCGAGTTCTGCGTCGGTGAGTAGGGCTCGGCAGGTCTCTATCTCGTCCATGTGGTCGGGGAGATGGAGGCTCCAGAGGTGAATCGGGTTTTGTTTTTTCTTCATGATGTGGGTTCGTTTTTATACCATGCGTTTTTGTGATTCGCGAGAGTTGGAGTGTTATGAAATGTAAAAATGTGCAGGTCGGGTTTTCCAAGGGTTGGAAACGGTTCTTTTTGATGGTTCCAATGGTTGGAAGTTTTTTTTCGGCGCAGGCGATTGGTGTGCGGTCGAGGGATCCGTATTATAGCGCGTTGGTGATGGAGGCGGGTAGCGGGCGGATTCTTTGGGAGGATCATGCGGGCGCGGATGCGTATCCGGCGAGTATGTCGAAGATGATGAATTTGTTTGTTGTGCTCGATGATGTTGCGGCAGGTAGGCTTTCGCTGGATCAGCCGGTTACGATTAATCGGGAGACGGAGCAGATTGGGGGGCGCCAGGTTTGGTTGCGGGTGGGTGAGGTGTTTTCTTTGGAGGAGTTGATTTATGCGATGATGGTTCATTCGGGGAATGATGCGGCGACGGCGTTGGCTTTTGCGGCGTCTGGTGGTAAGGCGGCTCATGCGGAGCGAATGACTGCGAAGGCCAGGGAGCTGGGTTTGCGATCTACGGTTTTCTATAATGTGCATGGATTGCCACCAGGACCGGGTCAGCTCCCAGATGTCTCTTCGGCGTTGGATATGGCGCGGCTGGCGGATGCTCTTTTGGCGAAGCATCCGGAGACGCTGATGTATAGCTCGATTTCTACGCGCGAGTTTCGTCCCGAGAATCCGGTGGTTTTGACGAGTTCGAATAAGTTGCTCGGAAGGGTGAAGGGGTGCGATGGTTTGAAGACGGGCTATTTCCGAGCGGGCGGGTTTTCGATTACGGCGACTGCCGAGCGTGATGGGACGAGGCTTATCGTGGTGGTGATGGGGTCGAAGGATAAGAATGTGCGACTCCAGTGGGCTGAGAAGTTGTTAGAGCGTGGGTTTTTGTTGTGCCAGTAGGTGGGTCGTTTTGTCCAGCATGGTTTTGAGATCGTCGAGTTGCATGGGTTTGGGGAGTAGGTCGTTCATTCCGGCCTCTTTCATTAAATCTTTTTCTTCTTGTGTGACTCCGGCGGTGAGCCCAATGATCCAGGGTTTGTTCCTGGATTGGGTCTGTTTTCGAATGGCTTTTGTTGCTTGGAGTCCGTTCATGTTGGGCATTTGTACGTCCATGAAGATGATGTCGAAGGGCGTGTCTTTTTCTGCCTGAAGAGCTTCTGATCCGTCGTTGACCGTGGCTACTTCTTTATATCCAACGGCTTGAATCATCAGCTTGATGAGTTTCTGGTTCTCGGCGTGATCGTCAGCAAGGAGTATTTTGGTGGTTTCGTCTTTTTTGGGTGCTTCTTTTTTTGGTGGAACGACCGGAGTTTCTTCCTTTTTTTCTGCGCTTAAAAGATCAAGCAGGTTGGTGTGTAGTTTGCGAATTCGAACGGGTTTTGGCATTCGCGTGGAGATGGATGGGTGATGGGTGATTTCTTCATATGAACTGCTTAGCAATACGATTGGTGTTGTTTCGATGTCTTCCGCCGAATAGATGGCTTTGGCAAGGTCAACACCGTTTGTGTTTGGCATTCGGTAGTCGAGAATGATGATGTGGTACGGGGGGTCTGTTCGTAGATGCGGAAGGACTTCTTCTGGGGTCGCCAGTGCGGTGGGGATCGCTCCCCAGTATCGGATCTGTTCGCTTAGGATCTTCCGGTTTGTTTTATTGTCGTCCACGACCAGAATCCGTTTGCCGTTTAGTCCGCTGGGTGGTGGGATTTTATTCGGGTGTTTTAGGGGAGACGAGGATGGGAGGTCCATGGTGAAAAAGAAGGTGCTTCCTTCGCCTTCTTGACTTGTAAACCACATTTTTCCGCCCATTAAGTGTGCCAGACGTTGGCTGATGACCAGCCCTAGGCCTGTTCCGCCGTATTCGCGTGTGCTGGAAACATCCGCCTGCGTGAAGGCGTTGAAGAGTTTTTCCTGGCTGGCTTCTGGAATGCCGATTCCGGTGTCGAGAATTGAGAATTGAAGGTGCGGGTGGTCCATTTGTTCGTTCGCCGATGGGAATTGTACGCGTACGCAAATCTCTCCTTTTTTTGTGAATTTGATCGCGTTGCTGATCAGGTTGTTGAGAATTTGTTGTAGGCGTGTTGGATCGCCGGCCATGGCTTCTGGTACGTCGGGGTCGATGATGAGTAGGAGTTCGATCCTTTTTTCGTCTGCTCTTTTTGTGAAGAGGTTGAACGCTTCGTGGATGGAGTCGCGAAGGTCGAATGGGATGCATTCTAGCTCGACTCTACCTGCCTCGATTTTCGAGTAGTCGAGAATGTCGTTTAAGACCGTCATTAAGTTTTCGCCTGCGCTTTCGATCGTGTGGATTAGTTCTGTCTGTTTTGAGGATAGAGCGTCTTGTTTGAGCAGGCTTGCCGCGCCGATGATGCCGTGCATGGGGGTTCGGATTTCATGACTCATCATGGCCAGAAATGAACTTTTTGCTTTGTTTGCGTCTTCTGCCTCTTTTTGAGCGCGAATCCGCTCGGTTTCGTTTTTGACCTGTTCGGAGATGTCGCGAGTGACTCCGACGAGACCGATGACGTTGCCGTCTTCGTTTAGGAGTGGTTTTTTGATGTTTTCGATGTGGCAATGTGTTCCGTCTGTGAGCGTGTATTCTTCTCGGTTTCGAGAGGTTTCGTTGCGAGACATTTGATGGAGCTCGTCCTCGTAGGAGAGTTGTCCGCTGGGGGCTTCTTTGATTTCTACGTCTGTTTTGCCTAGAAGGTCTTGGGCGGAGGTTGCGCCGTGGTGAAGGTAGCATGCGGGATTGATCCCGATTAAACGAGCCTGCCGATCTTTGTAGTAGAGTTGGTCTGGCAGGGTGTTGAAAACGAGATCAAGAATGGCGTTTTGGGCTTTTAGTTTGTCCGTGTCTTTCGTGTGCGTTTTGGTTATGATGGCATTTTTGATGTGGAGTCGGATGCAACAGAATAGAAGGAAAACGAGCAGGACGATCAAGAAGATCATAAGGGTGAAGATGAAGTCGCCGTTAAGCAGAAGTGTTGATTCGTCCATGGGTTTTCCTCCGGGTTTTTACAGACCAGATCTTCCAATGTTTGGAAAATCTGGTCTGTGTTTGTTCCAAGGATTGGAACTTTTTTGGCGTTAGCCGAGTAGCTCCGTTGCGGTGTTGTATACGTTTTCGGCGGTGAAACCGAATTTTTCTGCAAGGAGTCCTCCCGGCGCGGAAGCGCCAAAGGTTTCTTTGCAAACGGTTGCTCCGGTGCGTCCGATGTATTTTTCCCAGCCGAATGAGGTTCCGGCTTCGACAACCATGCGCTTCGTGCAGGCGTCTGCCATTACGTCGCTTTGGTACACGTCTTCTTGTGCTTCGAAGAGTTCGCGGCTTGGCATGTTGACGACGCGGACGTTGGTGCCTTCGGCGGCAAGCTTTTCGGCAGCGTCGAGGGTGATTTTCATTTCAGAGCCTGTAGCGATCATGAGCAAGTCCGGTGTTCCTTCTCCGCTCTGGAACATCGTGTAGGCGCCTTTTACGAGCTGTCCGTCCATGTTGTATTTTTCGCGATCGAGGACTTCGAGGTTCTGGCGCGTTAGGCAGAGGACTGTGGGTCCGCTGGTGTTTTTGAGCGCGGCAGTCCATGCGCATCCGGTTTCTTTTGGGTCGCTTGGACGAAGAACGGTGACGTTTGGCATCATGCGTAGGCTGCTGATGGTTTCGATCGGCTGATGGGTTGGTCCGTCTTCGCCGACCCAGAAGCTGTCGTGGGTGAGAACGTAGATGACGGGGAGATTCATCAGTGCGGCGACACGTAGGGTTGGGCGGATGTAGTCTGCAAAAACCATGAAGGTTGCGCCGTAGATGCGGAATCCGCCGTGAACTTGAACGCCGTTCATGATTGCGCCCATTCCAATTTCGCGTACGCCGTAATGGAAGTTGCGCCCTTCAAATGCGTTTTTCCCGATATCGGAATAATCGTTCAGGTTGGTCATGTTTGAACCCGCGAGGTCGGCAGAGCCGCCAACGAGGAAGGGTAGTTCTTTTGCGAGGGTTTGCAGGATTTTTCCAGAGGCGGAGCGTGTTGCGATCGGTCCATCAAAGACCGGCATTTTCTCAGCGATGTCCGCAGGGATTTCTTGAGACATGTGCAAGTCCCATTGAGCGGCGAGTTCGGCGTTTTCGGTTTTCCATGCGGCGAAGTCGGCGTTCCATGCGGTTTCGACTTGTTTCATTTCATCGAGACGAGCGGCGAAGGTGTCGCGGACTTCCTGCGGAACGAAGAATTTTTCTTCGGAGATGCCGAGCGCCTTTTTGGTGAGAAGAACTTCTTCTTCTCCGAGCGGTGCGCCGTGGCAACCGTGGGTGCCTTCTTTGTTCGGGGAGCCAAACCCAATTTTTGTTTTGCAGACGATAAATGACGGCTTTTCGGTTTCAGCCTGAGCGGCTTCAATGGCAGTTGCGATTTCGGTGTGGTTATGACCATCAACGGTCTGAACCTGCCACCCGTACGCCTCCATGCGTTTAACCACATCGTCGCTATAGGTGATGCGAACGTCGCCCTCGATGGAGATGAAGTTTTCGTCGTAGAAGACGACCATTTTGCTGAGCCCGTGATTCCCCGCGAGCGAGAAGACCTCGTTAGAGATTCCCTCTTCGAGCTCACCTTCAGAGCAGATGACGTATGTGTAATGATCGACAATTTTCTTGGCATCTGTGTTGAAGCGTGCGGCGAGCATCTCCTCGGCGATCGCCATTCCAACACCATTTCCGCATCCCTGCCCGAGCGGACCAGTGGTGGTTTCGACTCCATCGGTGTGTCCATACTCTGGATGACCCGCCGTTTTGCTTTCCCATTGGCGGAATTGTTTGATGTCTTCCAGCGACACGTCGTAGCCCGCAAGATGAAGCAGACTATAAATCAGCATCGATCCGTGCCCCGCAGAAAGGACGAAACGGTCGCGATCTGCCCAGTCTGGGTTCTCAGGGTTATGCTTCAGGACTTGCGTCCAGAGAACTGCGGCAACATCCGCCATGCCCATCGGCATACCAGGGTGACCCGAGTTTGCGGCTTGTACACCGTCCATTGAAAGTCCGCGAATTGTGTTTGCAATCAGGGTGAGATCCATATTCCTTCTCCTTTATATAGTCATTTCGTTTCTAAAAAATCATTAGTTAATCTAAGGTAGATTCCATCTAATAACCAACAACCAATAGCAAATAACTTTTCCTATGATTGATCTACATTGTCATTCCACCTTCTCTGACGGCTCAAAAACCCCCGAAGAACTTGTCGCACTCGCGGAAACCGCAGGGCTCACCGCGCTCGCTCTCACCGACCACGACACCACCGACGGACTCGAAAGCTTCATCGCTGCCGGTAAAAATTCATCCGTCGAAACCCTCCCAGGCATCGAGCTCAGCGCAGAATTTGGCGCAGCCACGCTCCACATTCTTGGCTACGGCTTCGACCCAACAAACGATGCGCTCCAGAAAGAACTCAAATGGGTACGCGAAGGACGCGCCGATCGAAATGTCCAAATATTGGAAAAACTCAACACCCTCGGCTACAACATCACCTTCGAAGACGTTCGAAAACACTCCTCCGACGATCTTATCGGTCGTCCGCACATCGCAGAAGCGCTCATCGAAAAAGGCCACTTCAAAAACAAGGACAAAGTATTCAAACAGCTCCTCGGCAAAAACCGCGCGGCATATATCGAACGCCGTCGCCTGGACCCCGGCAAATGCCTCGAAATTATACACGCCGCAGGCGGAGTCTCTGTCGTGGCCCATCCTGGACAAATGAACCTCACCCGAAGCAAACTACGTTGTCTTATTGCAAAACTAAAAGAGCAGGGTCTCGGCGGGCTAGAGGTCTGGCACTCCTCGCACCCAGAACAACAATCGGTTGCCTTCGAGCAAATCTGCGAAGAATTCAACCTCATCGCAACGGGCGGCACCGACTACCACGGAGACCTCACACCCAACCTCTCCCTTGGAGTCGGTTTCGGAAATCTGTCGACCCCAGACAACGTGCTCGAAAAACTATTCCGTTCTGATTCAGACGCAACGGAGAGCCCAACGGAGGCGAAAAAAATCGCATGAAAGTTGTCATAGCAGAAAAACCATCCGTCGCTCGCGACATCGCGAAAGTGCTGAAAATTACCGAGAAAAGGCCAGGCTATATCGAAGGGCGCGGATGCGCAATCACATGGGCCTTCGGCCATTTGGTCACCCTGCAAGAGCCGGGCGAATATAACCCAGAACTAAAACGCTGGTCGCTCGACTCTCTTCCGTTTGTGCCAGATGAATTTCAACTGAAACTGATCTCAAATCGAGGCGCAGAGGAGCAGTTCGGGGTGATACGCTCGCTATGCGAGCAGGCCGACGAGATCGTCTGCGCAACAGATGCCGGACGGGAAGGAGAGCTGATCTTCCGCTACATCCTCGCGCTCTCTAACTGCGAAGAAAAACCAATCCGCCGCCTCTGGCTCAACTCACTCACGCCCGACGCCATTCGAGACGCCTTCAAAAACCTGAAAGACGGGCATGAATACGATGCTCTATACGACGCCGCGCGCTGTCGCAGCGAGTCCGACTGGATTGTTGGTCTCAACGCAACCCGCTTTTGCACCGTACGCCACGGACGCCTCGGCGGTGGCGACGGACGCGTTCTCTGGAGCGTCGGGCGCGTACAAACTCCGGTGCTAGCGATGATTGTTGGGCGCGACGACGAGATCACACAATTTCGAGCTCACCCCTTTTGGGAACTCACAACAACCTATCGCGACGTCGTCTTCAAATACACCGGCGATCGTTTCCAAACCCTGGAAAAAGCCCAACCAATCCTGGAGCAGATTACAGAAAAACCATTCACCATTCTCGGCACCGCAGGTAAACAGAAAAAGGAGCAAGCGCCGCAGCTATTCGACTTAACAACCCTTCAACGCGAGGCGAACAAAACGCACGGCCTCTCCGCCGCCGATACACTCGCCGCAACACAAACCCTCTACGAATCCAAACTCGTCACCTATCCCAGAACCGACTCACGCTACCTCAGCAAAGACATGGAACCACGCATCCCAAAAATCTTCCAAGCCTTGGAAAAACAACGAGCCGAACAAATCGCACCACTCGACCTCCAAAACATACCGTTCACCAAACGGATCATCGACGACAAAAAAGTCACCGACCATCACGCCATCATCCCGACAGGCATCGTCCCCGGAAACCTAGGGCACGCCGAACAAATTATCTACAGCGCCATCACCACACAATTCATCGCCGCATTCTATCCCGCTTGCATCAAAAAAATCACCACCGTTAATGGCATATCTGAAACCATTCCCTTTCAAGCCAAAGGCACGCAAGTGATCGAACCAGGTTGGACAACTCTCTTCCCAAAAAAGAAAAAACCAGACGGAGACCAAAATCTGCCAGACTTCGAAAAAAACGAGAACGGTCCACACACACCTGCGCTACGCGAAGGCAAAACAAAGCCACCCAAAGCCTTCACCGAAAACTCACTACTCGGCGCCATGGAAGCAGCCGGGAAATTAGTCGAAGACGATTCATTACGCGAGGCACTCAAAGAACGCGGCATCGGAACACCAGCCACCCGCGCCGCCATCATCGAAACCCTACTACGCCGCAACTACATTCGACGCGAAAAAAAACAACTCCGAGCCACCGACATGGGCCACATCCTCATCGCCATCATACAAGACCCGCTTCTAAAATCGCCAGAAATGACCGGCGAATGGGAGGCACGCCTCAAACAGATCGAGCGCACCGAACTAGAAGCCAACACCTTTATGGACGGCATCGGCGACTACATACGCGGAGTCATCACCAGCGGACGAACGGGACAATTCAACCCCGACCGGATTGGCAGTTGCCCCCATTGCGGGAAAGACGTGATAAAAGGCAGAAACGCATATGGATGCTCCGGCTGGAAAAACGGCTGCAAATTCGTCCTTCATCCGACCTACAAAACCCTCACGCTGGGCGCGAATCAAATGCAAGTACTGCTTCAAATGCACTTCTTGCCGTACCCCATCCACATTGAAAAAAAGCCCCGCATCCTCATTCTCTCCACACAAGGAGAGCTCATAGACCTATGTCTACCCGCCGCCGACCGACAAAAAAGCGAAAGTCACACGAAAAACAAAAAATAACATTAGATGCTAGAGGACGTCAGAGGAACAGCCGAGGGGAGAGCATTGCCACGAGAGAGCGCAAGGAGCACAAAAAACTCCTCGTTTGGAACGTTTCGAAATGAGTGGTTCGAGGCAAAACCAGAAAAGAGGCGTTTTACATGAGGGCTGTTCGTCATAGAGGTGGGAGCATCTTGCTCCCAATTAGGCCGAGCTTCTGAACATAGATATGCATATCTATGTTCAGAAGCTCGGATTATAGCTGCCAAGCCCTAGTGCCGCGACCCGCTAGTTTTACCTTGGTTGCGGACGGTTTGTGATCGACTAATTTTCTGCGATATCTCGCATATAATTCTTGCGCATCATTGTGTATATGCGAATATACGGACGTTAACGTGTGATATATACGAAGGATTTACCCCATGATACATTGCCCAAATAGATTTAGCTGGTCATCGACAAAGGCCGAACAATGACAGAATAAAGCAGGACAAATTCTTGGGAAAAGAATATTTTTCGGATCATCGGCTTTGCCATGTTTCTTCTTGGTGCCGATCGAAAGGAGGCTTCTTGTCATGTCGATATCCCCTTCAATACATTTCTCTCGTTCCTGACTCGAATGAACCTTGTGGGAATTGATGGATTTAGGGATCGTCGAAAATCTACCCAAGTGCCTCGGACCGTGGAGAGCCCGATTCCCATCGAGATAAAACAGCAGGGGAATGATCTGTCGCTATGTCTGGGTAAAGGGGGACAACAAATCCTTCTGAACGATCGTAATAAAGACCATAAAAAAATCATTTTACTGAGCTTTGCTGCCAACGGCTTGATCTCTATTCGGGTGGCAGCACAATGGCTTGAATACACCGAGGGGTATGTCCGAAGTCTGGTGCGAGCTCTTTCCAAGAGCGATGTCGGTGCCGTTCTCGATCAGCGCGCCGGACAGCGTTGTGATTATCGCGTGGACGCCCATGCGGTCAATGGCGAATCCACCAGTAGCCCCGCACTTTCAAACGCTCTGGAGACGCATTGTAATCTGCGAATTCCGGCATTCACGTCCGACAGCGCCTTTCGCCCAGCATCCTCAGCACCATGTCGGA
>JAOZMR010000299.1 GCA_029934215.1 Pontiellaceae bacterium
TATTTTTATTTAAAACATAACTATAATATTCACAATCATTACTTATTACTGTTTTTACTTTTGTTTTAAATTTACGACCTACAATTCCTGTTCCTGCAAAAATATCACAAAACACTTTTTTTCCCAAATTATCCCCAACTACTTCCTTAACCGTTTTCTCTAAAAACGGCATCAATTTCAATTTTGAACCAATATAATTCATTTTTATTTCTCCTTTATAATATCTAATGGACTAACTTCTAAGAAATTAGCAAGTTCAATAATATTACTTTTTATAGGGTTAAACTTTTCGGATAAAATATTAGATAGTTGATTCTTAGTAATACCTAACATTTTAGCCAATTCAGACTGATTTTTAATATGCTTTTTAGCCATAATTTCCTTTATTTTAAATTTATCAACTATCACAATATAACCTTTATTTTAATTATTACAAATATATTATTAACTTTTTCTTAATTATTTTTTAACTTTAATCTAAAAGCTATTGGATCAAACCAAAAGCAACCAATACAACCTAACTCTGTTGTGTAATTAATATCACCTTCTGTAAATGAAACAGGATAACCTAAAACTTTTTTAGCATCATACCTTAACCCTGTTTCTTTACATTCTTTACAAAATTGTCGTTTTGCATCATTTGCAGGCTTAGACAAAGGTTGAAAATCATCTATACTTTGCGTTTTCACATTCATAACTTCTAGATTATCTTTTCTTCCAGCTTTATGGTCGACCTCAGTTTTGTGATCACAACTTCTATTTGTGCCTAAAACAACACACCGCTTAGAACCAATTTCTTTTTTAATATCAGATCTTATTGTTTGTGATATATTTTTCTCATTAGAGTTATTAATTCCATTCAATCGTATTCTATCTATTTTATTCCCGCTTGATACTGATTTATCAATTTCTAAAATATATTGTTTTGCTAAAGAAGAAGATTTTCTCCCCCAACTGAGACCATTCAATAATTCTAAAGACGAATATTTTTCTATAAATTCAGATGAATTTACCCACCTAGATATTCCATTACTATCTGGATTTGCTAATTCTAAAAACAATTCTTTTTGTGTTGCCATAATTTACTCCTTTAATTTCCTGTGAACTCTTTGTTTTCCACATAAACAATTTATTTTTTTATATTCATTTCCATTTTTATCTGAATCAAAGATAACTCCTTCTTTTTTCATATCCCTAAAAGTTGCGGCTTGGGCAGCTTCTAAGTCACATTTTGTGCAATGCCATTTATAATCTTTTAATTTTTCTAAAACATTATATTTTTGTGTATTAATTTTGAATGGATTTATAATCATTTGCAACTTCTCCTTGTTTCTTATTGTTTATTCTAAACTTATTTTTCTATACATTATTATTTACAAAGTAAAATTACATAAGCTTGAGTTTTATAAGTTTTATCACCTATATCTTTATGAGAAAATGTAAAATTAATTTCTAAAGGATTGGATAGATCTATATTATCTATAGCCTTTTGTATATTAAGAGGTTTAATCTCCTCATCCAAATAAACTATATATAGTCTTGGGGATGAGCCAAATCGACCTTCATCTTGATAAGTATATAAATATTCTGCGACTTTATCAGGTTTATCAATAGCAATTTGCTTCCAGTTGCTACCATAATTTTTCTTAAATTGAATTGTAGGACTTTTTGCAACTTTTTGATCATAACTAATTCCATTAATAAAAAAATCAACACCTCTACTATGCCCTAATGTAGGAATTATATTTTTATTTTTTTCAAAAATCAATGTTTCTAAAAAATCATTTCTTGTTGTATTTATTTCTTTGATTCTCCTATACTTAACAGCAGAAACTCTAACTTTTTCATCTTTTTGAGTTCTAGTTGATTTCTCTGAATTTAACGATTGGACAAAGTTGTCAAATTGTCCTTGTGAAAAAGGCCAAGAGATTTCACCTAAGTCTAGATTATGCCATTCTTTTATTAATATTTCAATAGATTCGCTCGAATTTTTACCTTCACTATATTTTTTTGTGCTTTTAAAAATTTCCCTTATCTTTTTTAATGAGTTTTCATAATTCCATTCACTTACAACCTTATTATATAACTCTTGGGCTTTAAGTTTATTTATTATTTTTTTATCAAAACCTAATGATATTAAATATTCTTTTGTATTATTACTATTTCCAAATATTTCTTTTACAATTTCACTGTCAATGAATTTTTTTATATCCTTTTCCACAATTACACCTCCTTTTTGAATACATAAATGTATTCGTGTTTAAATATATAATAATCGGAATTTAAAGCTCTATACTTCCAAATTCCACCTTGTCCTAATTTAGCACGATTACCTTCAATATTTTTTATAATTATACCTTTTAATTTTACATTGAAATTTCTTTTAATCATATCCATACAATAAAAGCCTAAAGGTAAAACTTCGCCTTTTTTATATAAATCTCCAATTACAATCGCAAAATACCTGTCATTATCTAAATATTTCAATGTATTATCACAAACAACCTTAAATTTATTTACGAATTTATTAATATCAGAAATTTGTGACATATCTTCTTTTTTATCTGTAAATTTAACAATATCCATATAAGGTGGATGCATTAATACAAATTGAGCTGAATTAATTTGCAAGTTTTGTTTGGCATTTTCCATTTCATAATTGACATTTTCTGCATTCATTGAATCGCATTCTCCAATATGATAACTTGAAAATTGCGAATCTCGCATTGTATCATTTACATAACTCAGCATTTCAGGATTTATATCAAATCCGATATATTTACGATTTAAATTTTCACATTCAAAAAGAGTTGTTCCACTTCCCATAAAAGGTTCTAAAACAACATCATTATTCTGCGTAAACCGCTGAATCAATTGATTAGGTATTTGAGGTATAAAATTTCCGTGATAAATATTTTTATGTTTACCTGATTTATCTCGTTCTTTTATTAACCAAAGTGAATCAGTTTCAATTTCTAAATTTTTCCAGTTTTTTAAATCTAAATCATTAAATTTCATAAACTTCCCCTTAGATTACTTTTGCGAATCGTGCAAAAATTGTTTGTTTTTCATTAATACTTGTTTCTTCATAAACAAGATGTTCTTTTTTAAATCGTCCGCT
>JAOZMR010000300.1 GCA_029934215.1 Pontiellaceae bacterium
CCCTTTTTTTTATCGGTGGCGATTCCCGTTCTTTCGTGTTTAAATTTGCTCCATGACCCCATTCCTTTATGCCGCTGAATTGAAGAAATTGTTTCGCTGTTACGGACATTTTTACCGCTTGAAATGTGCAGGCTCCGCCCCGTTGCTCTGCCGTAGCACGCTAGAAATTACATCGCTCCCCTGCGAAGCGGTCGGCGCAGATGCCGATCCTGGCGACTTGTTTGGTGATGCCGACGCGGAGCGCAGTCTTCCGGACGCCGTCGTTATTATGATGAACCCCGGCTCCTCCCGCCCCATTGCAGAAGGCGACACCAACAGTCTGCTCACGATCCCGCTTCCCGACGATTTTCAAAAACCGCTCGTTTTAACGCAGCCAGACAACACGCAGTATCAGCTGATGCGGATTATGGTTTCCAAGGGTTGGAACCATCTCCGTATATTAAACATATCGGACATACGCAATCCAAAAAGCACAAGCTTCATCGCCCGTACAAAAGCGCTCGAAGGGCTCAAGAACGGCGGAGCCCACAGCCTATTTTCCAAGGTTCGGAAAAACGAACGCGAGCGGATGCTGGAACGAAAACCCAGCGCACCATTCATCCTCGGGTGGGGGCAAGATATCGGGCTCGTCCCGCTCGCAAAACAATGCATGAGCCGCATAGAAGGCGAGCGCATCGTCACAGTCCCCTCCGAAAAAAATCCGTTTCTCACTGCGCATCCAAGCCCGATGATGCAAACAAAAAAGGAGGAATGGCTCGTTGCCATCCGTGCGGCACTGCACGAATCAGAGAAACAAAATTAGAAGCGTCATCACCACGAAAAACCCACCAAGGCAAAGCTTGCTGACCACCACATTTTTGCGGCTCCAGTCCAGAAGGATTTCTGTGCGAAGCCCGCGATATACGGCAACAAACACGACAAGCAACGGAACAATGAATAATGCATTATAGAGCAGCAGGAGAGACCACGCCCGAGCCTGAAGCGTATTATCCTTCAGAATCAGCACCAGCGTCGGCACATAAACCTGCCCCGTGCAGACGCTTTCCAGCGCGGTAACCGCAGTGCCGATAAACAGTCCGCCCAACACGAGATGACCCGTTCCAAGCCCACGACGCATCACGCCATGAATTCGCTTCTTCATGGCGATAGATAGCTGAAGAGTGACATCGTGGCTGTCGCGGCTCCTCGCAAAACGAATCGCATCGCTAAACGACAACACCGCCAAAACGCTCAACGTCGCAACCATCACCCACTCAATCGACGCACGCACCGCTGTAAAACCTGCAAACAGATGCAACACACGAAGCAAACCAAAACCCAACGCGAGATACGTCAAAAACGACGCAACACAAAACGAACCTCCCAACAAAAGTAATTGACGATTTCGTATACCAGAAACCGCCAGCAAACTCATAAAAAAGAGCAACGTCGAAATCGCGCACGGATTCAGTCCATCCAGAAGCCCCGCAACGATCACCGCTCCGACCGTGAAACGGCTGAAACGATCCTCAACAACGCCCGACAGATTCTCAGCCTGCTCCTTCACGGGGAAAACTCGGGCAGAATTCGTTAGATCGGAAATCAAAGAAAAAACTTCTTCATGCGAAGGATTCGCACCGAACAGGAACTGCTTATCTACAATCAGATAGCCACGATCCGGGCCCATGTGGCCCATCGCATTTTCTAGCTGAAGCAAATAAAGGAAATTCGTTTCAACTCCAATATCATGCAATCGGATCAAGCAGGAATCGCCAAACCGCTCGGACACCTTAGGGAGAAGCTCCTCTTCGATTTTCTCGCACTCAGCGCAACCCGGCTCAAAAAAGAAATCGAGCTCAACCGGCGCGGAAAAACAAACCGCGACCCACAGACTGAGAACAAGAACGAAGCACCACTTCACCCACTACCCTTTTTTAGCATGATCCGCTTCAGTGATCTTTGTGACAAGCTCCTCAACCAACGCAGGATCCTCAAGGAGCGCCTTACGTGCGCCCTCGCGGCCCTGACCAAGTTGCTTCCCATTATACGAAAGCCAAGAGCCCCGTTTCTCGATCAGCCCAGCATCCGTCCCGGCATCCACGATAGAACCCGTCCAAGAAATACCCTCGGCGTATAGAATATCAAACTCCGCAATTCGAAACGGCGCCGACACCTTATTCTTCACCACCTTAACCTTCGTACGATTCCCAAAAATATTCCCAGCCGTATCTTTTAGCTGTCCAATACGGCGGATATCCAAACGAACGGAAGAATAAAACTTCAAAGCCCGCCCGCCGGGAGTCGTTTCCGGGCTCCCAAACATCACGCCAACCTTCTCGCGAATCTGGTTTGTGAAAATACAAGAACACTGCGTGCGGTTGATTGCAGACGTCAACTTTCGCAACGCCTGACTCATCAAACGAGCCTGCAAACCCACATGCGACTGACCCATTTCGCCATCAAGCTCAGCACGCGGAGCAAGCGCGGCGACAGAATCGACCACAACAATATCGACCGAACCGCTCTGGATCAACGTCTCGCAGATATTCAAAGCCTCCTCGCCGGAATCCGGCTGGGAAACCAACAAATTATCAATATCGACCCCAATCTTCTTGGCATACATTGGATCGAGCGCATGCTCGGTATCGATAAACGCAGCGACTCCGCCCTCCTTTTGGACATTCGCGATGATATGCGAACAGAGCGTCGTTTTACCGGACGACTCGGGACCAAAAATCTCCACCACACGCCCCTTAGGAACGCCACCGATACCAAGTGCAAGATCAAGCGTAAGCGAACCCGTAGGAATATGAGCAATCGTTTTAGGGATATCTTGATCCCCCAAACGAACGATTGCCCCGTCGCCATATTGTTGTTTAATTTGCGTGAGAACCGTGTCTAAACTGACAACGGCATGATCTTTTTTTTCTTTTTTAGCAGCCATGAGAACAACACTATAGCGACTACGGAGAATTGTCGATTCCTAAAGGAAAATACTCCTAGATTTGATTTCATTTCCCGATCTATATCTACAGTTCGTTCCATGGACAAATTCCCCACATTCCAAGCATTGGAAAAACGTAGAAGAGGCATCCTGCCACTGGCCTGGATGGCTGGACGTGTTCAT
>JAOZMR010000301.1 GCA_029934215.1 Pontiellaceae bacterium
AGGTAGTCATTCAAAAGGTGGGTTTCGCTATCGCTCTACCCACCCTACGCTCGCTGGCCCCTTTGTCTTTTTCTCCCGCTTCTGGCAGAAACCAGTTTTCAATGGTAAGTCCTGAAAAGGTTTGATAGTCAGAGACATTAGCCGTGACAATAATTAAGTCATTCACCTTAGCAATGGCAGCAATCTGCCCATCTACAAACGGGGGTGTTTTTCCTATCAAACTTAAACGTGCCCGTTCTTGAGCGTGCCATTCCGCTGCTTCTTGAGTGTAGGACAGGATAGGTAGCTTAACAACGGTTTGATATAAATACTGTTCAAGCTTTTGACGTTTACGTGAAACTGGTAAACGTTGGCAACCAAATAACATTTCATGCCACACTACCGTTGCCGTCGCAATCTCATAAGGTGCGTAGGACGCACCCTACGCTTGCTGTCAAATTGAAACGGGATTTATTTAAGTCATTGATTTTAAAATACTTTTTTTGAGGTTGACATAAGTCTATGAAATATATAACTTAATTATTTCGGGACAAGTCTATTGAAAAATACGTGATAACGGAAACCAAAAAAGTCGGGTTTGAGATTCCTCATTACGATATCAAAACGGCATTTATTCCCAAAACAGATTATGCGTTTACGGCATTTATGATTGGACAATAAAGCCATTAAGGGCGATAACGAAAGTCCGCCCTTACAGCAAGCATAGCCAGGTAGGGCAAACGTGTTTTTTGTGTGCATCGGCATTCAGGGGTTGACAACCGCAAAATTTTTGAGATTGAAAGGTGGGCAACAACAAGACGTTGCCCACCCTACCTGGCTACGCTCGTTATTCAATGGAAATAGAATATTTACCTGTTTGCTCATTCTTAGTTACTACAACTTTGAATAACGAATATGTGGGATTATCACCGGTTGAGCCGCCTAATGTCACTGATTTAGTTCCGAGTACACCATCGTTCCACGAAGCAACTTGTACCGTTGCTCTTCTACCATCGGCATGGTTATAATTAGCAATAGCAACCCGATAGATGCCAGTTTGAAGTGTAGTTGAATCGCAGGATGCATAGTAATGCTCGGGACCATCAGCAACCGTGTTATCAACATCTAGATAACCAGAGGTTCCATTCATGGTTTTATAAAAAACCTGAGAACCATTTGGCTCAAACGTGTGCAAATCTACATCCCCAGAACCGTTCCAAGTTAGCGTTGTAGTAAAGAAACCAGATGACGCTTGTGCAGGGGGAGCAACCAACGAACCCAATGCAACGTTGATATGATTCTTAACACGGCTTGAGATTGTAAGACTCTGGTTTATATATATTTCCAACAAACCATGCCCCAGAATATCTTTTTTACCATTGATCCCAGCTGGTCGTCGTAAATACCCGGGAATGTTATCTGTAATATCAGGCACACTTCCAAACGCACGAAGTCCATTAATCACAAGATCAAGATCTGCAAGTGTATGGCTACCGTTTAAAGAAGGAGAAGCTGGAGCAATGTGGACAACTTTTACAGAATCCGCAGTAGTTTTCGTGATTGCGTAATTATATGCAGCATTCACAAAGAGATTGCCTTGGGAGTGAGCCACAAAAAGAAGTTTTTTTCCTTCAAGAATCCAGTTGTCAATTCGAGATTTATGCTCTGCATAGTTTACAGTTGTAGGCGGATTTCCAAACAATGTGGTCAGTTTTTGAATTACAGCAGCTTGATACCAATCAACAAACCCACCAAGAATGTCAGCAGTTGAAGAAACTGTTTCGATAATTTTTAACCACCATGGTCCTTCGCCGTTTAATGCTTCAAAGAAAAGTTCAAAGCGTCCCTCCAGTAAACCTTCCTGCTCTCGGAGCCTCTGCTCAAAAGTTTCAACAAAGTCTTCAAAACCGCTTGAGTAGTTATACAGAACCTCATATCGTATTTCATCGCCGTTAGTGGATTTATCGCCATGAATTCGTTTGAATTCTTCTTTGGCTCTATTTGCCCCACTGGGTGTGGTTTTAACGCCATTAAAAAAAACAAAAGCAATCCCCGTATCTCGGCAAATATTAGTTTCCGTTTCCGCCTGCGTAGATACATTGAAAACTAATGAGAAAATGAGTAAGGCAAAAATGAGTTTTCGTATAATTTTATTCACAGCTATCTCCTTCAGGCATAGCCCATGACATCCCATCTAATGCCTTGCTAAACGCAAGATAAGCAAGCAGCCTTGGTTTTGTATTAGTCGTTATTGATTCAATCTCTTGAGAGACTTGTGCAGGTTGCTTTGAATTGTTACTCCCATCAAATTGCGTGTAAATACAGTGATCTGCCCGAGAAATTTTTCTATTGACTTCCTTAACTGCTACAATATTTGTTGTGTCTACCAATAGAGCCGCTTGCATCGCTTTAGCAGATTGCATCGCTGCAGCATGTTGAAATACGATTGAATAATTGCTATCAATATAAACTTCTATATCATCTCGAATACCGTTGGTATTAGTATCCGTGCCAGCGATAGCAGTACCACGTTCAAGCTCAGGAATAGCTCCAGATGTTTCTAATGCCATAACCTGCTCCTTCGGTGTATTTTGTGTATCAGATGATGTTTCACTCTCACTGTCTTCGCCATTACACCCAACAAGAGTAATAACAAGTAATGTGGTCAATATTTTGTTTATCATTTCATTTTTCATAAAATTATTGTGTGGAAATACGGGCACCCTTCAAAAGTAGCCAGGTAGGGTGGGCAAACGTGTTTTTGTGTGCATCGGCATTCAGGGGTTGACAACCGCAAAATTTTTGAGATTGAAAGGTGGGTAACAACAAGACGTTGCCCACCCTACCTGGCTACCCACCCAACGCTGGCTAATGGACCGGGAACCATAGATACAAAAAAAGTTCTCAGTGGCGGAAGTCAATCATTAATCGCCAAAAAAAATGACTTTCATGATTTGAGCATGAATATTACCACGTTTTGAAAAAAAGGTCAAGCATTTTATGAAAAAATTTTCTAGGTCAAAAGAAATATTTCTTCAAATTCTACAATTTTAAAGGTTTCAGCCAATATAAAAATATTTTTATCGGTTCTTATGTTTAAT
>JAOZMR010000302.1 GCA_029934215.1 Pontiellaceae bacterium
ATACCCAATCGACCCAATATACCCAATCGACCCAATATACCCAATCGACCCAATATACCCAATCGACCCAATAGACCCAATAGACCCAATCGACCCAATCGACTCAATCGACCCAATCGACCCAATCGACCCAATAGACTCAATCGACCCAATCGACCCAATCGACCCAATATACCCAATCGACCCAATAGACCCAATCGACTCAATCGACCCAATCGACCCAATAGACCCAATCGACTCAATCGACCCAATAGACCCAATCGACCCAATCGACCCAATCGACCCAATCGACCCAATCGACCCAATCGACTCAATCGACTCAATCGACCCAATATACCCTATAAATTATATTTAGTTTGCATTTTTTTCGCTAATTCGCCAGTTACTTTGAATACTTTTTCAGCATCACCTTCATCCATAGAACCAGTTCCACAAGATGGAGTAATAATAGATTGTTCTAAAATAATTTGTTTATCAATTCCAGTTTTTTCAACAAGATTATCCATAACTTTTTCAAATTGAATTTCTAAAGAATCAACGGTTTGATTGCGAATTTCTGTTGATGTAGGAACAACCCCCCAAGCTAACGATCCACCACGAGCAATATGTTTTTTCACATTTTCTGGATACATTGCGATAGTTTCTCCGAACTCAAATGCGTCAAAATTAACCATATCAACACCAGCATCCATTAAAATACTCCATTCAGTATTTCCGCAACAATGAATACCAGCAATTCCGCCATCTGCATGAACCGCAGCTATAACTTCTTCTAAAGCCTCAATAACTTCATCTCGTTGAACAGAAACATAAGTTGAACTTCCAAAAGCAGAAAGAATAGGTTCATCAATAAAACAAACAACATTTTTTGCATACTTCGCAAATTTTTGAATTTGCCATCTGCACTTCATTGCAATAGCTTTAATAATAACATCTCTAAATTCGTCATTATACCAGATTGCTCTTTTATTTTCATCAACAATAGTTAATGCAAAACTAATAGGTCCAGTTACTTGAACTTTTATCCATTCTAATTTTTCGCCAGTTTCTTCTAAGCGTCTTTCTAAAGCATAAATACCTTTAGAATATTTTTCAGAAATAGCCATTGCTGAACAATCTCCATTGCCATCGTCTTCATCCATTGCTTCCATATATTTTTCATAAAATTCAGCAAATTCTTCTGATGAATCAATTGCTGTATCAAAAAACATACGCCCTTTTATTTCATCAACAACAACAGCAGGCATACCTTCTGAATATTGCATTTCCATTTGTTCATAAAGTCCAAAATGTGAAAGTTGAGGCCAAATAGGGCAATCTAAATTATTTAATGATACATCGATTGCGTGTGATGGATCAGCAAAAGGCATACTTCCTATTGCACTTGAAATACAGTTTGTTTTTACAGTCATTTTAATTATCTCCTTTTTTGCGTTATCCGCAGATTTTTTATTTTATTTACCCAATCGACAATTTTTTATATTGCAGATTTCATTGCTTTAATATGAGCAGGACTTGTTCCACAACATCCACCAATAATATTTGCTCCAGCTGCGATTAATGCAGGAACTTGAGCTTTCATATCTTCTGGAGATTCAGGGAATGTATCAACACCATCAACAATAATTGGAGATCCAGCATTTGCATGAACTAAAATTGGCGTTTCTGGCGCTGCTTCACGCATCTCTCTAACGATTTCAATCATTCGTTCAATACCATTTCCACAATTAGTTCCAATAATATTAGCACCTGCTGCGATCATCGCATTTGCAGCATCCGTAGGGGTAACTCCCATCATTGTTCTATAATCATCATTTGTGGTTTTCTCAAAACTAAAAGTAGCAATAATTTCTAAGTTAGTATTTTCTTTAGTTGCTTTAACCGCAATACCAGCTTCATCAATAGCACTCATTGTTTCAATACAAACAGCATCTGCTCCACCTTTTTCTAAAGCAACAGCTTGTTCTTTAAATGCATCATATAATTCTTTTTCTGTAACATCACCCATTAATAACATTTTTCCAGTTGGTCCGATTGATGCAATAACCCAATTATTATCACCAGCAGCTTGACGAGATATTTTTGCAGCCGCTTCATTAATTTCAGCCGTTCTATCAGCTAATCCATAATGTTCAAGTTTAAAACAAGTTCCGCCAAAACTATCAGCTTCGACCATATCAGCACCTGCATCAATATAACCTTTAGCTACATCTAACACATCTTCTGGACGCTCAACACACCATAATTCTGGACATTCTCCAGGTTGTAAACCTTTCTTTTGTAAAAAAGTCCCCCAAGCTCCATCTGACACTAACACTCTTCCACTTTTTACCGCTTCAACTATTGTTCCTCTACTCATAACATTCTCCTTTATTTTTATTTACTAACTTTGTAAACTTTTAATTTATAAAAAAAACCGAACCTAATTATTCGGTTTTTTTTAATTATTAATTATTATTTATTATTTATCTATATTCTTCAACGACCTTAAGAACTGCTTGATAATTTTCAATTGGCATAGAATCAACAAGAGAATTACCTGAACCTAATGCAAATCCTCCATGACCAATAGAATATTCAATTACTTCACGAGTATATTTTTCAATAAACTCTGGCTTTTCTAAAGCTAAGACATTCATTTCTATTCCACCGAAATTACCAATTTTATCTCCATAACGATTTACCCATTCTGAAAAAGGAGCAATAGCATCCTCGTTAGAATGTTTTGCATCTATTCCAGCAATATTTATTAAGTCATCCATAACATCAAAAATACAACCACAAGAATGTAAAACAAAAGGTTTGTTTACAGAATGGACAACATCAATAATGCGTTTATATTGAGGAATAATGTGAGTTTTTATATCATCTGGACTAATTAAAGTTCCTGTTTTAAAACCTAAATCATCACTCATTCTATAAACACAAAATGCATCGTCAAATTCATCAACAAATAATTGCCAAGACTTAACCAAAGTATCTCCGATTTTTTGATACAACTCAGTGTATAATTCTGGGTCATCCATTGACATCATACACATTTCAGTAAAACCGACAGCATCTTGCATTAA
>JAOZMR010000303.1 GCA_029934215.1 Pontiellaceae bacterium
GAAACTGAACCAACACTTACCCAAACATCACCATCTAATTTCTTTACGATTGCTTTATATTGCTCACTACTATCGCGATCAGCATCTTTATAAGCTACATAAGGAGTTCCATCACCAGCAATTGCGAATGAAATTTTAAAGGCGCTCCCATCAGAAGCTGCACCACCACCAACACTTACCCAAACATCACCATCTAATTTCTTTACGATTGCTTTTCTATAATTAACACTATCTAAATCATTATATTTATAAGCTACATAAGGAGTTCCATTATTATCAATTGCTAATGAAATTTCAGAGGTACCCCCATCAGAAGCTGAACCACCACCAACACTTACCCAACCTGTTTTTGCATCATTTAATTTCTTTACGAATACTTTTCTATAATTATTACTATAGAAATCATCATCTTTATAAGCTACATAAGGAGTTCCATCACCAGCAATTGCTAATGAAATTTTAGAGGCTCTCAATTCAGAAGCTGCACCACCACCAACACTTACCCAACCTGTTTTTGCATCGTTTAATTTCTTTACTATTGCTTTATTTTTCTCACTACTATTGAAATCAGAATCTTTATAAACTACATAAGGAGTTCCATTATTATCAAAAACTAATGAAATTTCATAGGTGTTCCCATCAGAAGCTGAAGCATTACCAACACCTTCCCAAGTTGTTCCAGTGTGATATAAACTCAACCACTCTGGAAGATCATTTTTTGAGGTAATTGTCAATTTATCGCCATCATCATCATTTACAGTTATATCATAAGTGTATAATGAATCCTCTGTTGCAGCTGTTTCTGGAGTTGATGTGAATTCTGGAGCCCCAACCCAGTTGTTGTCCATGCCTGTAAGTATTCCGTCATATATATCTTTATCAGCATCATTATGTTCTTTTCTTGCGATATCCGCAAGAGTTGTCCCTGTTGATACATTATTCATATTATAATATGCAATTAAACCATCTTCTTTACCAGTTAATGATTTATTTATAGTTTTATTAATTTGCTCTGCGGTTCTCGCAATATCCCAAATGCGGACTTCGTCCAATTGACCGTCGAAGTCACTGGCATTATCTCCAAAAGCTCCATTACCAAGACGAAAATCAGTATTTTCACGAATGCTTTTATCACTTGTTCTTGTATCTATTTTAACACCATCTTGATAAGATGTAAAAGTATTTCCTTTTCTAGTAACTGCAAGATGAGTCCATTTATTTATTTCTGCCGTGCCTATATCCATGTCCAAAACAATATCCCAACTTGAAGTATTACTTGAAGCATAAAATCTATATTTATCATTAGTTTGAATAAAAAGGGGACTATCATATGAACCAGGACGGTAACCTAAAATATCGTGATCACCAGTAATGGTATCAGTCTTAACCCATACTTCCCAAGTGAAATCATCATTGTCTGATGCAAAGTTTGCATTAATATTAACACTAGAATCATCAAAATCTAATGATCCATTGCCTGCATCAGCCTCTTTTATAACATCTAAATTAAATTGCAGAGTTGCGTTATTCGTATCTGCAAAATTTGCGTCATCCGCAACTATTATTTGAACTTCTGCATCACCAAATGTATCTGTTTCAGAAGTAAATTCAATCCAACGACCATTACCAAAAAAATCAGCTGGGGTTGTTATTTCATTACCTTCAGCACTATATCCACCAATAACATAATCTGTGTTTTCGACAAGAGTCTCCCAACTTCCATCAGTTGCGGCATTCGCAACTGAAAAAAGATTTGCGTCTTGCGCACCATCCATATTCATACGCCAATTAACTTGAACTGTATGATTACCTACGCTTACATTACCATTCGCATCAGATATTGTAAATGGTTTTTTTTCACTAGTAACATTCATTTCTGTAGCGATTGTTTGACGCCCACTAGCAACTATACCTGCTACAACATAATCGCCGCTCATATACATCATAGTTCCGTCATTTCCATTTCCTGAACTATCTTTTACAAAACTTGAGTCATTACTTGCGTTATCAAAAGTATAATTAGCAACATTTCCTATACTGTTTGCTATTTCTATATTTCGTTGAATTTCATTTTTATCTAATGCATAGTTCCAAATTTGAACATGATCTATCTTTCCATTAAACTTTTCTCCTGTATGTGCAAATCTAGTTCCGCCAATATTGAAAGAATCTTCTTCATTAAAATAAATGTCAGCAGAACTTTCAAATGTTGCACTTTGGATACCATTCTGATATAATGTCCAAGTGCTTCCATCGCGAGTAAGTGCTATATGTCTCCATTCTCCTACTTTTAAATCTGAGATAAAGCTTTTTCCGCTTGCTATATCCCAAGAGGTCCCAGTCTTTGTTGCATAAAATTTAATTGTATCATTTCTTTGATAAAAAAGCCATCCATTCTGTGCCCCTTGTAATCTAAAATCAAGAATGTCATGATTGCCTACTATTGTATCTGGATTTATCCAACAAGATGCTGTAAAATCTTTATTGCTGATTTTTAGAGCAGCCGAACCTATAGTAACATTATCATTATTTCCATCGAAATCTAATGCTTTTCCTATTTTAACTAATGCTGTTGCAGTATTTTTGCCATCAGCACGCACAACTCCATCAATGATATTTATAGCATTCATATCAATCATAGTTCCGTGATTATCATTAATAGAATGATCTTTAATTCCATTTTCGCCAGTTGCTGCATTATCAAAATTATAATATGCAACTAATCCAGTTTCATTACCAATTAATTCACGATTCATATTGTCTTGGATTTCTTCTTCAGTCCTTGCTGTATTCCAAATGCGTAATTCGTCCATTTGAGCTTTTAAATAGTTGGTGCTGCCAACCCAGTTAGATTTACCGATATAACAATTTGTTTTATCGGCATTTGTAAAAGCAGCCCAAGCTCCTGATTTGTTAATAATTTCTTGCTTGACTCCATCAATATATAATGTTGAGTTGTCACTATCGTCTAAAGTAACAGCAATATGATAGAATTGATTCAAATTCAATTTTTCAGCCCATTTTATTTTACCCATTGAAACTGAACCATTAAATATACT